>CALZIC010000370.1 GCA_945787285.1 uncultured Desulfuromonadales bacterium | reverse complement strand
CATGTCGCACTGGTCGACCGCCTCACCGGCGCTCCAGTAGGTGAAGTGCGAAACCTGGCCGCACACCCAGTTGCCCTCGACGCCGCGGCCCTGCACCTCGCCGGTCCCTTCCTCAATCCAGGTTCCAGCATCGGCGTTATAGTGCCACAGGGAAAGAACCTGGCCACTCCCCAGCACATCGTCCAGACTGCTCGAGAGTTTCAGGCAGATATCTGCGGGGCCATTGAGGGTCGAAATCGGTGAACCGTGCTGGTCCACCAGGGAAAACTCCATCAGGCCGTAGGTTTTAAGATGTACAGGGGGATCGTTGGGATTGGCCCCGGCAGGAACCGCCAGGAAATCCCCGCCCGGTATGGCCTGGGCGTCGGTGGAGGTCGGATCAACATAGGTGACCGAGCCGGTAACCGCCGTCACGCCGGTCGGCAGCGAGGCACCGGGGATGGTGAGTTTCCCGACCGTCTGGCCGGCATCTTCGATGGTAACACCGGCAGTGACATCTTCTGAAGCGCCGATCTGGTCGGAAACGGGAACCAGCACCACATCGACACTGTAGGTCATGGAATCGGGATTGGCAGGAATTTTTGCGTATGCCGTCGCGAAACCGCTGGCTGAAACGGTTATGGGGAAGAATTGATTGGCCCCATCGGTAGCCAGGGTATCGGCCCCGGCCGAGGCATTGAAAGTTCCATTGGCATCGGTCGAGGTATTAACCGTGTTGCTGCCGATCTTGACACCGGCACCGGTCACAGGCTGCCCATCGGCAGTAACTGAGCCGCCGATCGTAAAGTTGCACTCGGGACCGCCGCAGGCACCGAAGCAGTTCTCTACCGCCGAACCGCCCCACTCGCCGGCACAGTCCTGCGGGCAGTCGTTGGCAGGATCCGCGTCACAGATTCCGCACTCATCGTTTACAGCCGAACCGCCCCAGGTACCGGCACAGTCCTGCACGCAATCGTTGGCCGGATCGGCATCGCAGACACCGCATTTATCCAGGGTCGCATCGCCTCCCGGGACGCCGGCACAATCCTCGGGCAGGGGCTCATCCGAGGCCGCGCCATAAACCTCAAGTTCGTAGATCGAAAAGCCATCATCCTCGGCATTCTGACAATCCACCAATACATAACGGGCATCCCGTGCCCCGAAGGAGAAGGTATCCACCCCACCGTCGCCGCTTTCAACGTCGTTGACGGTGTCCCATTCGCTGCCATCGCTGGAGACTTTCACCTTGAAGTCTTCGGCATATTCTTCATGCCAGCGAATAACGACTTTCTCTATCTTGAACAAATCCCCGAGGTCAACCTGGAACCACTGATCCTCATTCTCATCAACACTCCAGCGGGTGTCCAGGTTACCGTCGATCGCCCTTGCGGGGGTATCACCAGAATCATATTCGGAGGCCTTTGCAGAGGCATTAAGGGCCAGGTTGATGTCGCTTCCCGGATCGTCGCCCCCTCCAGTTGCATCACCGGTGAAGGACCAGACCATATCATCGGGATTAAACTCCCTCCACCGGTACTGCTCGACAGAAAAGGTATCCAGGCTGGTGTTCTTTCCAGCGGCTGCAACATCACCAAAAGAGAGGCTGCCGTCGACAACCTTAGTATAGCGGGAGTCGCTGATCAGGCTGGCGCGAACATCAGAAAAGGAACTGCCCTCGTCACTCACCAGATCGGCGGTATAGGTGTACTTGTACTTATACCGGTTAATCTTTTCGCTGCTGACCAGGCTGACGTTGACAATGCTCATGTTGAGACTGTCAGCGGAAACCGAAGATGCCCGCACGACCAAGTCGGAAATCCGGTTTTTGATCGAATTGTTTTTTGCCAGGGCTGGCATGCCCTGAAAGACCAGCGACAAAGACAGGAAAACCGTGAAAAGCACGCGCAGTGGACGTGAAAACCCCCTCATCCTCTTGTTCATTCTTTTACCCCCTTTTTCTTATTCCTTTAAAAACCTGAACGCAATTTACTGCTGTTATTCGGTAAAACCACTCACGTAATGCGCTGGTCAATAAGATGCCAAGGGGCCCGTCATAAACGTTCGGCGCCCCTTTCGGGTTCGCAGCCGGCAAAACACGGAAACGCCCCTAAAAAATAACCAGCCTACTGGCTATCCCATCGACAGTTTGTGCGAGAAAAAGTCTGGAATCATCGGCCTCTAAAAGTTGCGTGGCAGCGAACGCCGATCATTACAGGTTAGCCCACATCTACACATTATCAATCTATAATGGTAAAAATATCTTTTGCCGTCCGGCACCTGTGGATATTCATGAAAGCATCAGGTACTTATAGATTATTTTGACCTGGCGAACAAGGAATTTAGCTGTTGGCCCGAAGCCTTCCTTGACGTTCAGGCTTCAGTGAGCCCTCTGGAGATAAAAACAAATGCAATAATTAAACCGGAACCTTCTATCCCCTTAAATGATCAGATAATACTGGGGAATTCCGCCTGGATAAAACGGGGCCTTTTGTCACTCACGCCAAATGACGTGTGTAATAGCGTGAAAACCCGAAAGACCCCTGGCCGGCAATTTCGGCCCGCTGTCGGCGTTGCGCTTTTTCGGTTTAGCCACTGCCAGGCCTACGCCTTCATCGCCTGGCCAACAAAAAAATGGTCGCAATGGATTCGACGAGCCCAACAGGGCGCTAAATCGCCATGGTGCAGGCTTCTGCTTTTACATAATCGAAAAAGTCTTCAGCCGGAAGGGGCCGACAGAGGTAATACCCCTGAACCTGGTCGCAATTGAGCCCACGCAAAAAGTCCATTTGCTCTGCGGTCTCAACCCCTTCGGCGATTACTCGCAGATCGAGACTGTGGGCCAGGGCGATAATCGCCTTCACAATCGCCGCATCATTCTTGCCGCTGCTGATATCACCGACAAAAGAACGGTCAATTTTCAATATGTCAATGGGGAAGGTCTTCAAATAACCGAGCGAGGAATATCCGGTGCCGAAGTCGTCAATGGCGACGGTCACCCCCATATCCTTCAGATCCTGCAGAATAGAACTGGCG
>CALZIC010000369.1 GCA_945787285.1 uncultured Desulfuromonadales bacterium | reverse complement strand
TACATCTTTTCCGGTATTCGCCATGAAATAGGCAACCCGCTCAACTCCATCAAGGTCACCATGAGCGTGCTGCGCAACAACCTGGAGAGCTTTTCCAAAGAGACCATTCGTGAATATGTCGACCGGAGCCTCGGTGAGGTTTCACGAATGGAATACCTGCTCAAGTCCCTGAAAAATTTCAGCATGTACGAAAACATGGAAATCCGGGCGGTGGACCTGGCACTTTTTCTGAAACGCTTTGTGAGTCTGGTGCGGCGCGATTTCGAACAACGGGGCATCAGGCTGACCGTAAAGACCCCGTCCGCCTGTAAACCGGTCAAATCCGACGAACGGGCCCTTCACCAGGTGTTGCTCAATCTTCTAGCCAACTCGGCGGATGCCCTTCAGGGCCAAAGACATCCGGAAATTGAAATCGGGGTCCATACCCGGTGCGATGACGGTCTGGCCTGGCTGAGCGTTAAGGATAACGGCCGCGGCATGACCGCCGAAGAGCAGGAGCACCTCTTTCAGCCCTTCTGCACCAACAAACCGCAGGGCAACGGCCTCGGGCTGGTCATTACCCGGAAACTCCTGGCCAATATGGATTCAAACATCGAAATTCACAGCTGCGAGGATATCGGCACAACCGTAAAGATCACCCTCCCCACCTGCCCCACGACCGTCCCACCCGGTGACGATGGGCCGCGGTCTACGGAACCGTTCAATCAACCACCACACCAAACAGGCCGGACGTGAAAAAAATTCTCATTGTCGATGACGAAGCCCCTTTTCTGCTCAGCCTCAAAGATGGGCTCAGCGTCCATAACGAAGACTTTACCGTCCTTACCGCAGGCAACGGGCAAGAGGCCGTGAACCTGCTCGAGCAAACGCAGGTCGACCTGCTGGTCACCGATCTCAAGCTTCCGGTCATGGACGGATTTGAACTCCTCGCCTATGTGACCCGAAATAATCCGAGCCTCTCGGTCATCGTCATGACGGCATTCGGCACCCCCGACATCGAAAAGCGCCTGGCCGAGACCAATGCCATCGGCTACCTCGAAAAACCGCTCGATTTCGATGTGCTCGAAAAGACCATTTTCGACGCTCTGAAAGCTGGAAGCCACAGCATCATCCGGGGGATCGGCCTGGCCACCTTTCTGCAGCTGGTGATCATGGAAAAGAAGACCTGCACCCTGAAGATCAGCGCCCTGGGCTCTACCGGGTATCTCTATATCCGGCAAGGCAAACTGCTCGATGCGGAAACCGAAACGACAACCGGCATGGCGGCGGCGCTCGACATTGTCGCCTGGGACCAGGCGGAGATCGAAATGGACGGGATCTGCCGCAAAAAGAGCGGCCCGATCACCTCGTCCATCGACTTTCTTCTTATGGAGGCCTTCCGACTCAAGGATGAGCGGCAGGAATCGAAACAGAGGGCCATCCCCCGGCAAAAGGCACGATCCCGGGAGAAGGTATCGAGAGCGAGCCTTGAAGCGCTCCTTGACTACCTCAAAAGAAGTACGGATTTCAGAGAATATGCCATTTTCGATGACAAGCACTTCACCCTCCACAAGAGCCCGGGGGAGTGCTCCATCGCCAACCTGGCGCCTGGGATGCAACTGGACCTGGCCACCAGGCTGGGCGCCCTTATGCCGTCAGGCCCCCTGCGGTTTCTGGTCTACAGCACCCGCAACCGCAGCCGCCACCTGCTCTTCAAGCTGGGCAAGGGAAGCGTACTGATTTCCCTCAAACCGGGGGCCAACCCAGCCCCGGTCATGGCAGAGGTCGACAGAATCCGGACAACAAAGAACCCAACCGGTCAGGAAAGAGAAAAATGAAAACGATTCTCGAAGAAGTCGGCAACGTTGCCGGGGTTACAGGGGCGTTCTTATACCACCCCCGCAAGGGCGTGGTGGCCAACACCCTTCCCCCTCTGTTCAAGGAAGAAAACCTGGCGGAGATCGGCAACCTGCTGATCAGAATCTACATGGCCGGCCGCAAGAACTTTTCCGACATGACCGAAGCCACCCTCTATTACCAAGAATCGATCGTCACCGCCCGCGCCGTCGGAAACGGTATCTGCCTGGCCGTGTTCAGCGACCCCTCCTGCAAGACCAACCTGCTGAGTATGGCGATCAACATGGCCGGCAGGGAAATCCGCCGCCGGCAGGTCGTCGAAACAGAGACCTCCCCCGCGCCCCCGGCGGCCTCTCCGACAGCGACGGTCACCGTGGAGAGCCTGCTTGATGACCCAGAGCTGGCCGCACCACTGGAGGCCATGCGCAGCCAGTTGAGCAAGATCGTCGGGCCGATGGCCTCCATCATATTCGAAGATTCCCTGGACGCCTGGATTGCCGCCGGAGAACCGACCGCCGAAACCCTCCCGACCCTGGTCGATATTCTCAACCGGGAAATCGACGATCCGGAAAAATGTGACCGCTACATGGCCCTGATCCGCCCACACCTGCCGGTCCCCCCCTGAAGTCGCAACAGGAGAGTTCCATGGCTACCATCACCGAATTTACCGGCAGTCTAAGGACCATCGACGGGGTCGCCGACTATGTCCTGCTGCGCCTCGATGGTCGACTGCTCGACAGCAGCAGCGGTGCCGAAGAGGCCTTGCTGTCGATGCTGACCTTCGTTGGCCGGTCGGCAGCGGCCATCGGGGTCAAGGCCGGACTCAGCCGCCTGGACTACCTGGAACTTGGCCGCAAGGGCGGACAGAACCTGCTGGTTTTCCCCTTTCACGGCTACCTTCTCGGCATCACCCGCAAGCCCGAGATGCCCTCTAAGACTGTGGCGGCGGAAATCGACCTCCTGTTGCAGAGTCTGAGCCGAAACTGATCGCCTGAACCGCCAGAAATACGCTCCTTCAGGAGAATACAAATGACCATGAAATGATTTCGGCCTGCTTTGGCCATCGTCCTGTTTATGATTATTGCCCTACCGTCCGCCCCCTGTGCGGCGCAGTCCCCCGAACGCATCAGCGGTTTCGATCTCAGGGCCAAAAGGACCGCGGAACATTGCCGCAATGAAATCGTCGACCAGTTC
>CALZIC010000368.1 GCA_945787285.1 uncultured Desulfuromonadales bacterium | reverse complement strand
TTGACGACCAGATTGTGGAAAAGGGCCGTTTCTGGATGAAAACTAGGTTGTAGGGAGGAAACCATGTCCAACGACGAGCAAGACCCTGAAATCCCTGAAGCAATCGAACTGCCCATCGACGGCGTTCTCGACCTGCACACCTTCCGACCGTCCGAGGTAAAGGATCTCGTTCCGGATTACCTGGCGGAGTGCCTGAAACGGGGGATTCTCGACGTACGCATCATCCACGGTAAGGGCACCGGCAAGCTGCAGCGGACAGTGCATGCCATTCTCGGGCGGCTGCCGGAAGTGGCTTCCTTCCGACTGGCCGGTGAGGACGCCGGCGGGTGGGGGGCAACCCTGGTGAGGCTGCACTGAATATCAGGGACTGACGGCGGATGTAGCGCCTCCCAACGACAACCTTAACCGGGACCGCCCCAGCTTGTCTTGTTGGTATTAAAAAAATTGCCAGGGAAGAAGGGGTTCACTATACTTAAAAAGTGTCTAGGAGGCAGGTCTTTTGCTGGCCAAACTCCCGTCCCAACCTGCAAAGCTGGAGGTCGGGAATAACGGTTGACAATTCCGGCCAGGTGGATTCATGAGAATTCTGCACCACTTCACATGAGGGCAAGCCATCATGACTTTACAGAATATTGAAATTCCATCTCAGGAAATTGCTGATCTTTGCCGGCGTTACCAGGTGAGTGAGCTGGCCGTCTTTGGGTCTTTTCTAAGAGAGGATTTTGGGCCTGAAAGCGACATTGATCTGTTGGTGGAGTTCTCCCCTGATGCTGAAATTGGTTTTCTGGCTCTGGCCCGGATGGGCCGCGAACTCGCGAGCCTTTTGCACCACAAGGTGGACTTGGTACCAAAGGCAGGTCTGAAACCGAAAATCCGTAAAGATGTCCTCTCTGGCCGAAAGGTGCTTTATGCGGCGTGAGGAACTATACACCCTTTTTTAGCTTTTTGATAAACCCCTTCAGCCCTTTGCTTTGGGCCTCCTTGTTAATCCTCTCCAGGCTGTACCCCAAAGACGCATCCCCCATAAAGGAAAACCACTCTCCACCGGCGGCCTGATCCTCCAGTCCCTTGCTTCCAAAACCATTATCAACCTGGCCAACCCCTTTAGCAAAAACCACCGCCGGGACCCGCTCAATGTGATACCGGCGAAAGAGCAGGGGATCAATCTGGATATTCACCTGGTATGAAAGACAGTCCTCTCCGGCAAAAACATCGCAATCCGGATCTTTTTGAAGAATGCTGGAAACAAACCTGGCCGTGGGCAGGATCTCTGTCATCCCCCCAACAAACCCGCGAAGGACCATGATAACGTTGGGCTCTTTCATCTTATCGAGATCCGCAGCGAAATTGCGCAGGGTTTGCAGCGGCACCGATTCGGAAATGAACACGTAAATTCTTTCGTCCTCGGGAAGCCCGCTTTCGTTTTTGGCCTCCTCGTCGGAATTGGAACCCGATTGGCCTTCCTGGAATACGTCCCGGAAGACTTCCCGTTTAAGCCGCTCTGATTCCCCCCCTGAGCTTCTTTTGAAAACCCTGGGACTGAAACCGTTCGGCCATTTCCTGGGCCACGGCATTTTCCCGGGGCTTTTCCCTGGTATCGGGGACCGAAACGGCTGTCTCCATCACCGGGTTTGCCGCTCCGAAGGACATCCCGGGCGCGGTCAGCAGGAGCCATAAAGACAAAGTTATCCCAAGCCTCTTCATTTCTCCCTCATCAAAAGATGCAGCATTTGCGCTTACGAAACAGCACCCACAACCAATTATCCGGTGGGTTGCCGCCGGCACCGAAGGTCGGGTTTTTTCCCCAGCCCCAGCGCAGGGAGCTTTCGCCGATTTTTTGAGCCTTGGAACCCCGGACCGGTCGGGCCGGGTGCATTTTGTAATGGGACTTGACCCAGATTGGTGTCGGAACCGGGGTGCATTGGTTGATCCCGGTATCGTGAAGCATCAATTGCCTTGAGAGCTTGTAGATCATGCGGGAGGCCAAGGTCGCGTTTGCCATCGAGCGGTCATTGCCGAAGACGTGCCCCGAAAGGGGATAGACCGAACCGCCGCTTCCTGCGCACCAGAACAGAGGATCAAGGGGCTGTTTCGTGTTGGCCGCGCCGGCATCGGCCACACAGGCCGCCTGGGCAACGGGGTTGGCAAAGAGCAGCGCTTCTGGCTGGATTATGAGGGAGAGCAGATCGTCGTTCCACAGCGGATCGATTTCGGTCAGATAGCCCAGGTCAATCCCGGAGGATTCCAGGCAGACAAAATCCAAAAAGACCTCAAGGATCGTCCAGACCGGAAAGATGAAATAATGGGCCTGCTGGAAGCTCAGCCGCGACTTGCCCCCGTAATCCATGGTGGAGCTGCCATCAAGCGTCGCCCCCTGGCCATCCCTGAGCTGAACCCCGAGCAGCGGAAAGTAATAGGCGTCCTTGACCGTTTCAATCACCCGGGCCGGCTCATACATCTCCAAGGGAATGCCGACTCTGGGAAAGGGCGTGGCGCAGGTGCAGATCGGCGAAGAGAGGCCTCCCGTCTCTTCGGACGATCCGCCCTGAATCGATACCCCGGCGATGGAAATCGGGAAGATCTCGCTCCATAACACATCCGAGATGGGATTGATCATCTTTCCCGAAACTCCGGCCTGGACAGGGCCCACCGACACAAAAAACACCAGGCTTAAGAGCAGCAACAGGCTATGGGCTTTTGGGAACATAAACCTCCCTCACTTCCATGGTCATACCTTTCTGCAAGACCACCGAAGGGACCGTTTTGAGTTGCATGCGATCCCGAACCTCATAGGGCAGGTAAAAGACCGGCCGGCCGATCTGGCTTATGACCTCGAAGACGTTTCCGCCGGCGATCATCGGTTTGGCCCGGGGCTCCAGAAAGTAGGGCGAGTCCTTGAACCATTTCACCTGGTCGGGGTCGGAGCCGTCGAAGACCACCAGAACCTGCGGGTAAGAAACGTACTCCAGGGGGTTGAATCGATAGCCGGCCGGATAAAACCCCCCCCCTCGACCATCTGGGATATCCTTAGGGACT
>CALZIC010000367.1 GCA_945787285.1 uncultured Desulfuromonadales bacterium | reverse complement strand
AGGGCCGGTGGGCGGTTCCCACCCAACTCAGAACCATAGATGTGAAGTGCAAACAGAATCCATATCCTTCCGGATAGCACACAGCAACAGTGAGAATGCGCACACATGCAGTCAGCATTTTTGTTGGGAAAAAAAACGAGGGGGGGGGTAAATCAATTAAGGAGGACTACGGAACGAATGGAGGCGAGTAACGGATTGGGACGAGGTGGCGGCTGGGGGTACAGATTGGTCTGAATGGTCTTGAGGAAGACCGGAAAGGAAGGGGTGATGACCGGCGCCGGAGATACGGCCGTTACCGCGGCCGCCTGAATGGAACGGGAACGAGATTGAATCGAGGTGTAGGAAGCGGGGATGTCGCGGCAGGGTCCGCAGTGTTCGTCGGCAGCTTCCATCCCGCAGCCGGGAAGAAGGGAGTTCAGGCCGCTGTCGTCTTCCCGGTCGGTGGCACAGCTGGAGCCGGCAACAAACTCGAGCTCCGAATGACCGTCCTCGCCGAAACACCAGACGAAGCCGTAGGCTGCGCCGGGACCGATGCCGGTCAGGAGGTACATCAGCGCCCCGAAGATCAGGGCCGTATGTCGAACCGCCGTTTTTTTCATCCCGAATTCCGTGAAAAATTAATCCATCAGGTAAAATATTAGACGATTTCGTCTCCCGGTTGCAAGAAAGAAAACACTGCTCGGTTTGCCTGGGTATTCCGCACCACGACCAGTACCGGTTAACAGGTTGTGGTCAAACCGCCATAATGGCATTATGTAAAAAATGTGTAACCGCCACGGCAACTCTGGTAGAAGAGGCTATAATTTCAAATTGTAAACAAAGAGCCCCTGCTGCCCACCGAGGAAAAATGGATTACAAACTCGCCGACATCGTCGATATTCCAGCCGTACAACTGCTGATGGACAAATTGTGGGAAGCCTCCCGGATTCCCACCGGCATTATCGATATCGACGGCACCATCCTGGTCGCCACGGGGTGGCAGCAGATCTGCACAAAGTTTCATCGCCGGGAACCGGAGATGTCCGAACGCTGTAGAGAAAGCGATGCGTTCATGAAGCGGCGCCTGAGCGACGGCCAACCTCTGCCCGAATGCGGGTATGTCGAATACCAGTGCGGCAATGGCATGATCGATATCGGTATTCCCATCGTGATCGAAGGGAGGCACCTGGCCAACATATTTCTGGGCCAGTTCTTCTGTGAACCGCCGGACGAAAAATATTTCCGCCAGCAGGCCCTGCAATTCGACATCGACGTCAACGCCTATCTCGACGCATTGAGCACCGTTCCAATATTCACCCGCGAGAAGGTCCGGGAGATACTCGACTTCAACATGGAGCTGGTCAAGCTCCTCTCCCGCATGGGTGTTGAAAAACTCAGGCAGATCGAGGGGCAGAAAAAACTGAAGGACTCCGAAGACAGGTTCCGGAGCTTTTTCGAAGCCGCCAACGATGCCTTTTATATTCTGGAACCCGAAGGCCGCCTTCTCGAGGTCAATCAGGCAGCGTGCAAAAAGCTCGGCTACACGCCAGAGGAGATTCTCCAAAAATCGATGCCCGAACTCCTCTCGGCGGAGCGGGCCTCCAACTTCACCAACCGGGTCCGGGAAATCAGAAAGCGTGGCCACCTGATCTTTAAAAGCAACCATTTGCGCAAAGACGGCACCACCTTCCCCGCCGAGATCAGCGTGCGTCCCTTCGAATACCAGGGCCAACAGGCTCTGCTCGGGTCATTTCGCGACATCAGCAACCGGGAGCGCGCCGCGAGGGCCCTGCAGGAAAACGAACGAAAGCTTTCGACCCTGATGGCCAACCTGCCCGGAATCGCCTATCGTTGTAAAAACGATCGCTTATGGACCATGGAATTCATCAGCCAGGGGTGCCACAAGCTGACCGGCTACGAGGCGGGTGACCTGATCGGAAACACCCAACGTTCCTACAACGACCTGATCCATGCGGATGACCGGGAAGGCGTCTGGCAAAACATCCAGAAAACAATCAGCCGGAAAGAACCGTTTCAAGTCGAATACCGCATCGTCACTGCCGATGGGGAGGTGCGCTGGGTCTGGGAGCAGGGACGCGGGGTGTTTGACCCGGAGGGGTCCCTTGACGCAAGCAGGCCGCCGAAGACCTCGCCTACCGGGAGCAGCTCGAAGCCCTGATCGCCGGAATCACAGCCCGCTTCGTCAAACTCCCCATGGCCGAGGCGGATCGCGGTATCGATCCGGCCCTTAAGGAACTGGGGGAATTTGCCGGCATGGACCGCTGCTACATCTTCCGGTTCGATGGCGACATGACCACTCTGGACAACAGCCACGAGTGGTGTGCCCCCGACATCGAACCGCAGATCGACAACTTGCAGTCGATTCCGATAAATGAGCTCCCCTGGTTTATGAACCAGATCCAGAACAACGACATCGTTTACATTCCATGTATTGAAAAACTTCCTGCCGCTGCCGCGGTGGAAAAAGAGCACTGGCTCTCTCAAGACATCCGCTCCGTAGTCACCGTTCCCATGCATTCCGGCGGAGCGTTGATCGGCTTTATGGGATTCGATGCGGTACGCACCGAACGGCCACTGAAAGAACAGGACTTTTCCCTGCTCCAGACAGCCGCCTCCATCATCGCCAGCGCCATTATCGTCGCGGAGAACTCCCCGAGACCCTGGACACCTGGACCCGGCTCATTCATCCGGCAGACCGGGAGGAAACCAAGGCTTTGGGCAAACGTTACTTGGACGGGCATAAGGGAAAGAAGTTCGAAACAGCATACCGCATGACTACCAAGGACGGAGGGCATGTCCACATCTTGTGTCGAGCCGAAGCCGTTGAGTTTGATGAAAGAGACAAACCGACCCGCGTGGTCGGCACCCACATGGACATCACCCGCGAGCGGGAACTCGACCAGATGAAGAGCGAGTTTATCTCGACAGCGGCCCATGAGCTACGCACCCCCCTGACAACGGTTCTGGGATTTGCCGAACTGCTGCTGAACAAGGAAGAATACGGCGTGACCGATCCGCGCCGCCAGCAGGAGCTGCTGGAGACGATCGTTCATAAAGCGGAACGGCTCGAAACCATTATCTCCGAACTGCTCGACCTCAGCCGGATACAGGCCGGCCACGCGATTTCACTGAACATGGCGAAGGTCGATATCTGCCGATTACTCGAACAGGTCGTGGCCGAATACCGCGGTGTTACATCAGCCTACCGGTTCCAGGAATCGTACCCGGCAGAGCGCATGGAAATCGTCGCGGATGAGAACAAGATCGAGCAGGTGATGGAAAACCTGCTGAGCAATGCCATCAAGTTCTCCCCGAAAGGAAGTACGATTAAAATCGTTGGAGGGGTTGAAAAAGAACGCTACAATGTGCAGGTCAAAGATGAGGGGCGAGGGATGACTGCGGAGCAGGTCGAAAGGGTTTTCGACAAATTCTACCGCGCTGACGCCTCTGATACCGCCAAAGAAGGGCTCGGCCTGGGCATGTCAATTGCCAGGGAAATTGTCGAGGCCCATGGCGGAGAAATTCATGTGAAGAGCGCGCCGGGATGCGGGACCAGCATTACCTTCACCCTTCCACTCACAACCAGGGAAACCGCTCGATGAAAAACATCCTTATCGTCGACGATCAGGCCGATGTGCCGACACTGCTCAAACTCGTTCTGGAGGAAGGCGGGCGCCATTTCATGACCGCGAAAAACGGCATGGAGGCGGTGGACATCGCCCGCCAGAGCGTACCGGACCTGATACTCCTCGATGTCATGATGCCCGGAGAAATCAACGGATACGAAGCCGCTAAAATACTAAAAAAAGACCCGACCACCGAAAACTGCCCGATCATTATCATGACCGCCAAGGTGCAGCAGGAAGACCGCGAAGAGGCCTTTGCCTCGGGAGCCGACGACTTTATCGCAAAACCTTTCAACTTCGACGAAGTCAAAGAGAAGGTCAGTCAATTTCTCCAATAGAAAGCCCGCGGTTCCCCCCCATTTTTTTCCGGACTCAGTACTCCGATGCCCGACGCCCCTTCAGCAGAACGCTACCCCATCCCCGCCTCCTCCTTCCGCTGCGAAATTGAAATTGAACGCAGCCGCTTCATCACCACCGTCGAACCGATCGCTTGCAGCGAGGCCGCCGAACATTTCATCGCCCGCATCCGCAGCGAATTCCCCGACGCCAACCATAACTGTTGGGCTTACCTGGTCGGTCCGCCCGGGAGTTCGGACCGTTCCGGCATGAGCGACGACGGCGAACCGCACGGGTGCGCCGGGAAACCGATGCTCACCACCCTGCTGCACGGCGGGGTCGGGGACACTGCAGTGGTCGTCACACGCTATTTCGGCGGCACCAAGCTCGGCAAGGGGGGCATGGTCAAAGCCTACACCCGGGCGGTACAGGAAGCGCTGCAACAGATGCCCCGGGCCGAGCGCATCGACTGGCGCAGACTCTCGATCACCCTCGCCTATCCCCTTCTTTCCTCGATTGAGCGCCAGTTTGCTTCTTTCGAGGTCGAAATTCTTGACCAGCACTATACCGAGAGGGTCCGCATCGATGTGCGACTGCCCCGCGAACACCTTGAGGCTTTTTTGAAACAGGTCACCGATGTTTCAGGGGGCCAGGCGGAGGTCGCCGTCATCGACCAGGAATACGGAAAATACGATTAAAATAGGAAAATGCTCTGGTTTACGCTGTGCCTCTGTGCCCCCGTGGTAAGAACCTTTGTTTTGGCCCCCCCCCAAAAAAAAAGGCTGTGTCCCAATTAGCTGTTGCAAGTTCTATGATTGAAGTACCGGGCCAATGATCGAAGAGGTGCAATCATGGATGCCAACGGCTTTAAACTTTGGATATACCAGCTTGAAACATTAACGGCCAAGCAACGACAGGAGGCCCGACGGCGGCTTAGCGAAGAGGCCACGTCTCACGGTGCCTTAGCCCTACGACTGGAGATTGAACCTCCGGAAGGCTGTCCGCATTGCCAATCTCAGTATTTCCGGCCCTGGGGGCAGAGCCACGGTCTATCCCGCTACCGCTGCCTTGAGTGTTATCGGACCTTTAACGCACTCACTGGCACCCCTTTGGCGCGACTGAGGCACAGGGAAGCTTGGGGTGCCTATGCCGTTGCACTAATAGATGGCCTGCCGGTACGACAAGCATCACAACGCGTAGGGGTCAGCAAGAACACAGCATTCTTGTGGCGACATCGGTTTATGAAAAAACCAGCTGCCCACCAAGCAGAGCACGAGTCGGGTATCGTCGAAGCCGATGAAACCTTTTTCCTCGAATCATTCAAGGGGCAAAGGAATTTGACCCGCCCGGCGCGAGCCCGAGGTGGCGTCGCTGGCAAGCGCGGCATCAGCGCTGAACAAATCCCTGTGCTCGTTGTGCGTGACCGCAGTGGGCATACAGCCAACTTTGTATTGCCGCGGCTGAATTCTGACTATGTTACAGCGGCCCTGAGCCCACTGATCGATTCCGATGCCATTCTGTGCAGTGACGGCGCCGGCGTCTATGATGTCTTTGCTCGGGAAACCGGCATTACTCATCGAACCGTTAATGTCCATCAAGGCCGGCGCGTGTTAGACGGCGTGTTCCACATCCAGAACGTCAATGCCTACGACAGTCGTCTGAAGAACTGGATGCGTCGCTTCCACGGTGTTGCAACCAAGTATTTGCCACAT
>CALZIC010000366.1 GCA_945787285.1 uncultured Desulfuromonadales bacterium | reverse complement strand
GCGCTCTTGAGCATCTTGTAGCTCAGCTCGCCGACTTCGAAGGTCAAATCGTCGCACAGCAGGATAAAGCGGTACGGCTCCTTCTCCACGGCGGTGAAGATCTCAGCCAAGTAGATCAGGTCTTCTTTTTCCACCTGGATGACGCGCAGCCCCTCGGGGGCGAACTTGTTGAGCAGCGCCTTGACGATCGACGACTTGCCGGTGCCGCGGGACCCCCACAGCAGGGCGTTGTTGGCCGGCAGCTTGTTGAGAAACTGGCGGGTGTTCTTGACCATGGTCTCTTTTTGCTCTTCGACACCGAGCAGTTCGTCAAGTGTGGTGGTGTCGGTCACCTTGACCGGCTCGAGGTAGCCGGAAAAGGAGTGGCGGCGCCAGTTGGCGGCGTAGCAGCTCGACCAGTCAATGGCCTCGATGGCCTTGGGGAGGAGCTGTTCAACGGAGCCGAGCACGCGCTCGAGCTGGGCAACGACTTCAGGCTTCAGGGTCATCATAATGCGCTCACTTTATATGTCGGGGGTGTAAGTATTCCTGTCACGGGGAACCGCCCAGCCGAACTCAACCGGCTGTCGGCCGTTTTGTATACAGCAAATAGAGAAAAATCACAATAATAATTGGCCTAAGCTTATCTAATCAAGCCGGATAAATCTATGTAACTGCATGGTAAATCGCCAGCAAAAGGGGGATTAACGGATCTCGCCCAGGCGCGTTTCCGGCTGCGGCAAGTCGCTTTTCGCCGCACGATCCATTAAACTATTAGTAATGTTCATGAACATTCTCAATCAGGAGGTGTGGCATGACGACTGATGTTGAAATTGCACGCAGGTTTCGCGCCCGGCCGATCACGCAGGTGGCCGAAGACCTCGGAATCTCCCCGGAGGCTTTGTGTCCCTATGGCCGCAACATTGCCAAGGTCGATATCGCGGCCCTGCTACAGCCATCGACCAAAAAAGGGCGCCTGATCCTGGTCTCCGCCACCACCCCGACCGCTTCGGGGGAGGGCAAGACAACCACCACCATCGGTCTGGGGCAGGCCTTTGCCAAGCTCGGCGAATCGGTGTGCCTGGCCCTGCGCGAGCCGTCATTGGGGCCCTGTCTCGGCATGAAAGGGGGCGCCACCGGCGGCGGCTACAGCCAGATCATGCCGGCCGACCGCATCAACCTCCACTTCACCGGCGACTTTCACGCCATCACCAGCGCCAACAATCTTCTCTCCGCGATTATCGACAACCATATTCACCAGGGCAACCTGCTCGGCATCGATCCGCGCAGGGTGGTCTGGCGCAGGGTGACCGACATGAACGACCGCAGCCTGCGCAATATCGTCGTCGGTCTTGGCGGCAAGCCCCATGGCATTCCCCGGGAGGGGGGCTTCGATATCACCGCGGCCTCCGAGGTGATGGCCATGCTCTGCCTGGCTAGCGACCTGGACGATCTACACCAGCGCCTCGACAGCGCCCTGGTCGCCTACACTTACTTCGGCGAACCGGTCTTTGCCCGTCACCTGGGGGTCACCGGCGCCATGATGGCGCTGCTGCGCGACGCGGTGCACCCCAACATGGTGCAGTCCCTCGAGGGGACGCCGGCCTTTGTGCATGGCGGCCCCTTCGCCAATATCGCTCACGGCTGCAACAGCCTGCTGGCGACCCGCATGGCCATGCACTTTGCCGACTGGGCGATCACCGAGGCGGGGTTCGGTTTCGACCTCGGCGCCGAAAAATTCTTCGACATCAAATGCCGCCTCGGCGATCTCGACCCGGTTGCAGTGGTGCTGGTCACCACCGTTCGGGCCCTAAAGATGCATGGGGGCAAAAAGAAGACCGAGTTGCACGAGCCCGATCTCGAGGCAGTGCAACAGGGTCTGGAAAACCTGGACAAGCACATCGAAAACGTTCGAAAGTTCAACAAATGCCCAGTGGTGGCCCTGAACCGCTTCGAAGGCGATCGTGACGAAGCCATCGCTCTTATCGAAGAGCGATGCCAACAGCAGCAGGTCCCCTTCGCGGTCGCCAATCACCACGCCGAAGGGGGGGAGGGGGCGATCGAGCTGGCACAAAAGGTCATTGAGGTGGCGGATAAAAACGAACCCTACGCGCCGCTCTACGAGCTTGAGCTGCCTGTCGAAGAAAAAATCCGGGTGATATGCCGTGAAATCTACGGCGCCGAAGATGTGGCCTTTACCAAGCAGGCCGAAAAAGACCTGCGCCACATCGAAAAACTCGCCTTCTCCAACCTGCCGGTCTGCGTGGCCAAAGCGCCGAGCTCCCTCTCCGACGACCCGTCCCTGTACGGCCGCCCGCGCGACTTCGAGGTCACCGTGCGGGCCATTCACGTTAATTCCGGTGCCGGTTTCCTGGTCGTTCTCACCGGCGATATCCTGCGCATGCCCGGGCTGCCCAAAAAGCCGGCGGCCGAACGCATCCGTCTGACTCCCGAGGGAGAGATCGGCGGTCTGGCTTGACGTCCTCCAAAATATCCCGCCAAAATGCAGGCCCTTTGAGGGGTTTTGCCAAGTGCCTTGAAATTACAAGATCTTCAGCAATTGACAAGGGGAGGGCAGAAGGTGTAGAAATAGAACTTCTGTAATGTGATTTTTTTTATTTTTCTGATTGGCGATAAGGTGGGGATATGAAAAAAATTGATCCTATTTTCAGTTCAGGCCGCTTTTTCCGGATTCGCTCCGGAAGAGCGGCCTTTTGCGTAACAAGAGACAAAGACGCTTCAAAGCAGTCGAACTGAGTTGATTAGAAAAACGGAACACTGAGCCAAGCGCTAATGAAACTTCGTGGAAAAAGCAGGAGAATCACCTCCTGAGAGGGCCATGGTTTGTCCTTTGCAACTGGAGTTTGCAGAAAAAGCAAAGGTTTATAGTTTATAAATATAGGAACCAAGTTTCTACTGGTAGAAACTTGGTTGTCACATATAGAAACTGTTAATAGATCTATGAACTTCGTCTAATACCTGTTGAACTAAACCGCTTCGCGGTAGCTTAAAGGCAGCAATCACATGCTGCCTTTTTTCATTTTTTCTGACTAGAACTCGGCTGTTCCCCTTTTCCTGGT
>CALZIC010000365.1 GCA_945787285.1 uncultured Desulfuromonadales bacterium | reverse complement strand
CAGGTACTCAAGGCAGGCCTGCTCGCTATAAAAACGGCGATCAAACTCAACTTCGTTTTTGGGGAAATCTTCTTTCATCTCTGGCCTCCTCATTGCGTTAAGAGACCAGTTTAACGTTGCTCAGTGACAGAGTATGTCTCAGCCCTGTTTACTGGAGCGAAGTGGATAAGCAGATTTGGGAATTATATTCGCTTACAGCTAAGGCAATAAGGCAACAGCGTCCCACCCCCCCCATTTCTCCAAAACGCCTGAGCATGCCGCATCAGAGGCATCAGGCAAGGCCGCGGGGGGACGGCGACTTTAGGTGTCCAGGTTCAAAAGCACGCAAAAAGCCCCCGGCTATTTAATACCGGGGGCTTACAATTAGCTGTTCCTGCATAATATCCCTCCAGAAAAATATGTGAACAAAGAAATCAAAAAAAATTTATTGTATACGAGTTTTGTCCGGAGGGCACCATGAAAACCCTTAGTCGAGATCTTGATCACGCGTAAATCGGTGGGGCAGGGTAGTAGTGAGGCAGGTTTGCCTCGGGGTGTCCAAGGGGGGCGGGGAGGGTCGCTGGGGCTTTAAGGCGAAGGCCATAGCCCGTTCACTTCTTGGCCTCCGGGAGAATCGATGGTATTCACGTTAGTGTGCCGTTTGGTTAATCGCATAAGTTAATTCTGAGTCATTTTGGTTGCTGTCAAGGCGTCGCCGATGCAGGCCACTAGCCTTGCGTTAAGTCAAAGAGGCGCAACGAAGACAGCGGCCAAAAGGGCCGGAATTTGAAGTTGGCTTGGTCCGACCCCAATCTCCCTGAATTTGCTTGCTCAGCCTCAGCCTCTTGACAGGGAGCACGCCCTGCGCATAACATGACGCCATGAATTTAATCCCGCTTCGTGCGATTGCCTTCATTCTTCTGCTGTTCTCACTGGTTGCCCTGACCGGTGTGGTCACCACCGCCTCGGCTCTGGTTTCTCCCGGAGGGACTGACGCCTGCTGTGACCACGGCCACCAGCAGGCCCCGGACTCGACCGAACCCTGGGACGAGCTCTGCCCCTCACTTGAGTGCTCCTGTCTGTCCTGTCTGTCTCTTGACTGCTTCCGCACCCCTTCTCTGGTCTTTTTGCCGAGCGAATCCAAAACTTTCTTTGGCCCATTGCGTGTCGTGCATCCCTCTGACTTCGTTTTTCCCATCGAATACCCTCCCGAAACGGCCTGAACAGCCAGCCGAAATGCACACTGCCGCCGCTTTTTCGGAGACAAAAGAGGTGCGTCCTCCAGGAGCCTGTCTCCTTCAGCCGCAGTGTGTCCATCTGTCTCTTTAGATCTAAATTCAACTAAATGGGGGATATCCCGATGAAAAAAATAGTCTTGCTCTGTGCCGTATTGGCCATAGGTATCTTTGCTTCAATCACCCTTCTTCGTCCAGCGCAGGTCTCCGCTCTGAACGTCAACGAGGTCGGTGCAGATCCGACAGCCTTCGTGGGCACCATCACCGTTACCGGCATAACAGCCGGTTTTGCGCAAAAGGATCCCACCCTCTTCGGCATCATGGATAAGAAGGAACTGCAATGCACGACCCCAAACTGCAAAAAATTCCTGTTGCCGGTGCGCACCAATGTGGCCCTGCCGGCCGTCGGTGACGAGGTGCGGGTGACCGGCAGCTTTGTCGGTGCCGGCGGCAGCGCCATCTTTGTCGCCGAGCGGGTCGAGGTCGTACGCCACCACAACCTGGGGGCTAGGGGATGACCATAACCAAACTCGTTGTTAAAAATCTCACCCGCCGCAGGGGGAGATTCGTCTTCACCCTGTTGGGGATCACCATCGGCATCGCCTCCGTCGTCACCTTTCTCGCCCTGGGCGGCAGCCTCAAGGGGGAAATCGAAAGAGAGTCCGCGGCTCTTGGCGCCAATCTGGTCGTTACCCCCAAGGGATCCTGCGCCTATGAGCAGGTTTCCATCCTGACCGGCGAGCAGCTTCCGACCACCATCACTGCCGAGGAGGTGGCCACGATAAAGGCCATTGACGGCCTCACGGCGATTCCCTTCGTTACCGGGCGCACGGCCCTCGATAATCGTCCCGTTTCGGTCATGGGGATTATGCCCGAAGAGACTCTGGCATTTAAGAACTGGGAAATGGCCCAGGGCAGTTATTTCGAAAAATCCCAGTCCGAGGGTGCCGTGGTCGGCTCGGTGGTCGCTTCCCAGTTCGAGCTGAATCCGGGGGCGCAGGTGACCATCCGCGGCCAGAAGGTCACGGTGATCGGAGTGCTGGAGGAAACGGGGGGCAAGGACGATGTGACGATCTTCTTGCCGCTGCCTTTCACCCAGCAGCTCTACGAGCAGGGAAGCAATGTTTCCTACGTGGCCGTACGGGTCGACGATCTCTCCCAGGTGGAGAACTATGCCCTTAAAATCAAGGACGTGGTCAGCCTTGGCGTCGTCTCTGACAAGCAGATGCTGAAACAGGTCCTCTCCATCGTCGGCACGGTAAATGTCACCCTGCAGCTTATCGCCGCCGTGGCCGTACTGGCCGCAGCCTTCGGCATCGTCAACACCATGCTCACCGCCACTTACGAGCGGCGGCGCGAAATCGGCATCCTGCAGTCCATGGGGGCGCGGCGCCGCACCATTTTCACGGTATTTCTCATCGAGTCGGGGGCCTACGGGGTGCTCGGGGGCCTGGCCGGAGCTCTTGGAGGTCTGCTCTTCTCCGCTCTGGCGGCTCCCCATATCGGGCAGAACGCCTTCACTTCCTTCGTCAAGGGCTCGGGTTCGGGACCTCTTTTCGACCCCATGATCATCGTCAGCTCGATTGCCTTTTCCGCCGGTGTGGCAATTGTTGCAGGACTTTATCCCGCCTGGAGGGCGGCGCAACTCTCTCCTGTGGAGGCCATCAGCTATGAATGACGTGATTATCCGTACCGAAAACGCTGCCAAGACCTACGGTCGCGGCGCGGCTGCGACCCATGCCCTTCGCGGGGTGAGCCTCGCCATTCCCAGGGGCTCCTTTACCTGCATCATCGGCCCTTCGGGCCACGGCAAGAGCACTCTGATGCACCTGCTCGGCGGTCTTGAC
>CALZIC010000364.1 GCA_945787285.1 uncultured Desulfuromonadales bacterium | reverse complement strand
GTGCCGGTCCTCAACTTTTTCGCCATACTCGCCCTGCTCCTCCCCCACCGAAGGGACGGCGGTTCCCGCAATGCCTCCTTCTGGGTGCGGCAGATCGCCCTTAATCCACTGATCATTGCCTCATTTGCCGGCATCCTTTGGAGCTTTTTCAGCCTTCCTCTGCCGGTAGTCTTCGACCGAAGTCTAAACATTGCCACCGGCATGACCCTGCCGCTGGCCCTGATCGCCATCGGCGGCTCGTTCAGCCTCGAACGCCTGCGGGGCGACCTGGTGCGAGCCGCCTTCTCAACCGGCATCAAGCTGGTCTGGTTGCCGCTGATCGCCACGGGATCTCTCCTGCTTCTCGGGGTACAGGGGCAGGATCTCGCAATCGGGGTTTTGATGGCCGGCGCCCCGGCGGCAACCGCCACCTACATCATGGCCCACCAGATGAAGGGGGACGCCGAGCTGGCCGGCTCCATAGTCATGATGTCGACCCTCTTTTCCGCCGTGACCTACACCGGGATGCTTTTCATCCTGCGCAGTTATGGTATCTGAAGGGCAGTTGTAGGGTGGGCTGTGCCCACCGCCTTTGAAAACGCTATTGCCTGGATAAAAGCTGGTGGGCGCAGCCCACCCTACGAATCTGCACAGTTATAGAATTTGAAAAGCAGGGAACAATGAACAATCAAACCATAAGGACCAAACCAGATGGGACGAGAATTTTCACCTTTTGATATCGGCGAGCGGTTTCGCATCCTCCCCACGGGCACTGATCCCTCTGGCGATGAACGCATCGATATGATCATGGCGCCGGGTGCCTTCGGCTCGGGAGAGCATGAAACGACCGCCAGCTGCATCGAGGCCCTGGAGAATCTGCCCGAACTTCAGGGGGCGCGGGTTCTCGACCTCGGCAGCGGCACCGGCATCCTGGCCATCGCCGCCCTCAAGCTCGGCGCTGCAAGCGCACTGTGCGTCGATATCGACCCGGCCGCGGTCGAAACCTGCCGCCTCAACGGCGACCTCAACGGTGTCGGAGACCGGCTCGAACACTACTGCGGCACCCTCGATTCCTGCCCCGCCGAAACCTTCGATGTCATCCTGGGCAACATCTACGGCGACATCCTGCTGATGGTGGCTGACGACCTGGCCGCCCGGGCTAAACCGGGGGCTCCGCTGCTTCTATCCGGCATCCTGTGGGAATACAACTATGACGTGCGCAGCCGTTACGAGCGGCTGGGGTGCGAGGTTGTTAAAAACCGCATGATGGAGGAATTCAGCACGGTGCTGCTGAGAAAAGACTGAATCACATCGCTTCAGCGCTCAAACAAAAGAGCCGGCCCCTTCGGAGGGGCCGGCTCTTTATCGTTGCATATTAGATATTCGTACTACTCGAGAATCACCAGCAGGTCGCCCTGCTGCACCTGGGCTCCTTCGCCGAAGAGGATCTCCTTGACAACGCCGTCCTCCCTGGCCTTGACGTTGGTCTCCATCTTCATCGCCTCGGTGGCCAGCAGGGTATCCCCCGCCTTGACTTCATCACCGACATCGACCAGCATCTTGAAGATTTTTCCGGGCATCGGCGCCCCGATTTCATGGTGGTTGTCGGGGTCGGCCTTGCGGTGGCTTGCGTCCTCGGTTTCGACCGACATGTCCTTGACCATGACCTGGCGCGGTTCGCCATTGAGCTCGAAGTAGATATGCCGGGTGCCGTCGGCATGCAGGTTGCCGACCGCGTTGAGGGTGACGATCAGGGTCTTGCCGGGCTGAATCTCGATGCTGACCTCTTCACCGACCTCGAGGCCGTAGAAGAAGACCGGGGTCGGCAGAAACGACAGGTCGCTGTATTCCTGGCGCTGACGATCGAACTCCTCGAAGACGCCGGGGTAAAGGACCGCAGAGAGGACATCGCGATCGCTGATCTGATGGCCGAGCTTCTTCTCGACTTCGGCCTTTTTTGCGACGAAATCGACCGGTTCAAGGAGCTCGCCGGGGCGGCAGGTCAGCGGCTGCTCGTCCTTGAGAATGATTTTCTGAAGCTTTTCCGGGAAACCGCCGTAGGGCTGGCCGATCATCCCCTTGAAGAAGTCGACGACCCCCTGGGGGAAGGTCAGCTCATGACCGCGCTCGAAGACGTCTTCGGGCTCGAGGTTGTTCTGCACCATGAACATGGCCATGTCGCCAACGATCTTCGACGACGGAGTGACCTTGACCAGGTCGCCGAACATATCGTTGACCTTGCGGTACATCTCCTTGCACTCTTCCCAGCGGTGGCCGAGCCCGAGCCCTTCGACCTGGGGCTTGTAGTTGGAGTACTGGCCGCCGGGGATCTCGTGGTGATAGACCTGGGCGGTGCCGCTGCGCAGTTCCGACTCGAAGGGGGCGTAGGCAGGGCGCACGGTTTCCCAGTAGTTGGCCAGCTGCTGCATCCCGACCTGATCGAGGGCCGGATCCCAGATGGTCCCTTCGAGTGCCGAGAGCAGGGCATTCATATTCGGCTGGGCAGTCAGGCCGGATACCGAGGAAAGCGCGGTATCGACGATATCGCAGCCGGCCTGGGCGGCCATCATCAGCATGGTACCGCCGTTGCTCGAGGTATCATGAGTGTGCAGATGGATCGGAATGCCGATCTCGTTTTTCAGCGCTTTAACCAGCTTCTCGGCGGCGAAGGGCTTGAGCAGGCCGGCCATATCCTTGATGGCAAGGATGTGGGCGCCCATCTGCTCGAGCTCCTTGGCCAGATCGACATAGTACTTGAGGGGGTACTTGTCGCGCTTGGGGTCAAGGATGTCGCCGGTGTAGCACATGGAGGCTTCGCAGATAGCGCCGTTTTTCGCAACAGCATCTGGAACAGAATGTTGGGCACCTTCTCGCGCAGGCGGTCGAGACGCTCCCAGGGGTCTTCGTTCAAAAAACGCATGGCGACGTCATAGGTCGCCCCGCCCCACATCTCGAGGGAGAAGAGGCTGCCGCCGAGATAGCTGGTCGCCTCGGCGATGCGGTCAAGATCGTAGGTCCGGAAACGGGTCGCCATCAGCGACTGATGGGCGTCGCGCATGGTGGTATCGGTGATCAGCAGCTTGTTTTCTTTAAGCGCCCACTCGGCCAGTCCCTCGGCCCCTTTTTCAAGGAAGATGTCGCGGCTGCCGCGTGGACGTACCGCACCAAAAGGAATCACCGGAACCTCGGCTTCCCTCAGGTCGCTGGAACGCAGCGGGTTCTTGATGCCCGGGTAGCCGTTGACCACGGTGTGGCCGATGAATTTGAGAATCTTGTTGGCGCGGTCCTTCTTCTCGCGGATCTGAAAGAGTTCCGGATGTTTATCGAGATAGGAGGTGTTGCACTCGCCGGCCAGAAAGGTCGGATGGGTGATGACGTTTTCGAGAAAGCCGATATTGGTCTTGACGCCGCGGATACGGAATTCCTGCAGGGCGCGGTGCATGGAGCGGGCCGCGGTGGAAAAGCTCAGGCCCCAGGTGGAAATCTTGACCAGCATCGAATCGTAATGCGGGGTGATCTGGGCCCCCGAGTAGGCGTTGCCGGCATCGAGGCGTACCCCGAAACCGGCCGCCGAGCGGTAGACCTTGAGGGTGCCGAAATCGGGAGCGAAATTATTGGCCGGGTCCTCGGTGGTCACCCGGCACTGGATGGCATTGCCGCGCAGCTCGATGTCTTCCTGGCGGCTGATGCCGATTTCAGGATCGGAGAGCTTGTGCCCTTCGGCCACCAGAATCTGGGTCTGCACCAGGTTTCGACCGGTGACCATTTCGGTCACGGTGTGCTCGACCTGGATACGCGGATTGGTCTCGATGAAGTAGAAGTTCTGTTCCTTGTCCATCAGGAATTCGACGGTACCGGCATTGACGTAGCCGACGCTCCGGGTGATCTTGAGCGCCAGGGCGCAGATTTCCTGGCGCTTGGCCTCGGAGAGCGAGGGCGAAGGGGCCAGCTCGATGACCTTCTGATGGCGGCGCTGAATCGAGCAGTCCCGCTCGAAGTAATGTACGATGTTGCCGTACTTGTCCCCCATGATCTGCACTTCGATGTGCTTGGGGTTTTCGACGTATTTTTCGATAAAGACCGAGGCGCTGCCGAAACAGGCCTGGGCCTCCGAAGCCGCCGACTTGAGCCCCTCGAGCAATTCTTTCTGGTTGCGGGCCACGCGCATGCCGCGCCCGCCGCCGCCGGCGGCGGCCTTGACGATCATCGGGTAACCGCACTCCTTGGCAAACAGGAGCGCCTCTTCTTCGGTGGTAACCGGGTTTTCAGTCCCCGGAACCACCGGAACACCGGCGGCAATGGCCACCTTGCGGGCGGCAACCTTATCCCCGAGGCTGCGCTGGATGTCCCCGTTGGGACCGATGAAGGCGATGCCGGCCCGTTCGCAGGCGTCGGCAAAATCAGCGTTTTCCGACAGAAAGCCGTAGCCGGGATGAATGGCATCGACCTCTTTGCGGCGCGCCAGGTCGATGATTTCGTCGATGCTCAGATAGGCATCGATGGGGTTTTTGCCGCGCCCGACCAGGTAGGCTTCATCGGCCTTGTAGCGGGGCAGCGAAATTTTGTCCTCTTCCGAGTAAATGGCCACGGTTTTGATGCCGAGCTCGGTGCAGGCCCTGAAAATACGGATGGCGATTTCCCCGCGATTCGCCGCCATGATTTTCTTGAACTTCTTGACTTCCATCAAACCT
>CALZIC010000363.1 GCA_945787285.1 uncultured Desulfuromonadales bacterium | reverse complement strand
CTTTTCTTAGATTGCAGGAGTAGTAAGACACTGACCATTTAGCCCTTATTTCTCGATGAAGCGAATCCGACACAACTTATCGGAAAGCTGGCACCATCCGCCTTTCTTTGAGCCTTTTAAAATAAAGAGCCTCCTTGCAGGTGCGACAAATATACTCTACTCTTGTATTCAGCCGGATATCCGGATATGAAGATGTCTATAAAAACAAGGCCTGCTGATTTGCATGGAGTTCCTTAACGAGTGCAAGTGTTGACCCGGCATGCGAACTCAACCCGACGCGATAACGAAAAGTAACGACTATTTCGAGGTTCCGATGAAAAAAGTCCTGTTTCTCTGCACGGGCAATTCCTGCCGCAGCCAGATGGCCGAAGGAATCGCCAACCGTGATTTCACTGGTCGCCTCGAGGCCTTCTCCGCCGGCACCGACCCGCAGGGCCTCACCCCCAGGGCGGTGGAGGTGATGGCCGAAATCGGTATCGACATCAGCGGCCAGAGCTCGGATCCTCTCAGCCGGTACGAGGAGCAGAGCTTCGACTACGTTGTTACGCTCTGCGGTGATGCCAACGTGAAGTGCCCGCTCTTCTTCGGCGGAACCAAGCGGCAGCATCTGGGGTTCCCCGATCCAGCCAGGGCGCAAGGGACGGAGGAGGAGATCATGGCTGAATTCCGCCGAGTGCGCGATGCGATCCGGCAGCACCTGCAGGAATTTTTCACCATTGAACTACAATCCGAACAATAGGGAGGAGGTCGCCTGATGTCTACCGGTATCAGCAAAAAACTATCCTTTCTCGACCGCTACCTGACGTTGTGGATCTTTGCCGCCATGGCGGTGGGGATAGGCGCCGGCTGGCTTGTCCCCGGGGTCAAGGATTTCGTCAATTTCTTTACCGTGGGGACCACCAACATCCCCATCGCCGTCGGTCTGATCCTCATGATGTACCCCCCCTTCGCCAAAGTGCGCTACGAGGAAATGGGGGATGTGTTCCGCAACAAGCGGGTGCTGGGGCTCTCGCTGGTGCAGAACTGGGTCATCGGCCCGATTCTCATGTTCATCCTCGCCATCGTCTTTCTCCATGGCTATCCCGAGTACATGATCGGGCTGATCATGATCGGCCTGGCGCGCTGCATCGCCATGGTCATCGTCTGGAACGAACTGGCCGAGGGAAACAGCGAGTACGCCGCCGGGCTGGTCGCCTTCAACAGCGTTTTCCAGGTGCTCTTCTTCAGCGTCTACGCCTGGTTTTTCATCGGTGTGCTGCCGCCGCTCTTCGGTCTCGAAGGGGCGGTGGTGGACATCACCATCGGCGAGATCGCCAAGAGCGTCTTCATCTATCTTGGCGTCCCCTTTCTCGCCGGGGCGCTGACCCGTTTCATCGGCGTCAAGGTAATGGGGCGCGAGCGCTACCATGCCGTGGTCGTCCCGAAGATCAGCCCGATGACCCTGATCGCTCTGCTCTTCACCATCGTCGTCATGTTCAGCCTCAAGGGGGACCTCATCGTGCAGATCCCCATGGACGTGGTGCGCATCGCCATCCCGTTGCTGATCTACTTCGTGGTGATGTTCCTGGTTTCGTTCTACATGGGGAAGAAGGTCGGCGCCGACTACAGCAAGACCACCACGCTGGCCTTCACCGCCGCCAGCAACAATTTCGAGCTGGCGATCGCCGTGGCCATCTCAGTTTTCGGACTCAACTCCGGCGCAGCCTTCGCCGCAGTGATCGGGCCGCTGGTTGAGGTGCCGGTGATGATTGCCCTGGTCAACGTCGCCTTCTGGTTCCAGCGGCACTATTTCGTCGCCCGGCCGCAAATCGCAACCCTGCGCTGAAAGGAGGACCGCATGTTCGAAAAAGTCTTGATAGCTACCGACCTCTCCCCGGCTTCTGATTGCCTTATCCAGTGTGCGGGGGAACTCAAGGCTATGGGCCTGAAGGAGGCGGTTCTGGCCCATGCCGTTTATGTGGCCAATACCCCAGGATTGGAGAAAATGCTTGAAGCGGAGGCCTCCCCGGACCTTGAGCGCCAGAAAGGTGCTTTGGAGGAACATGGGGTCCGAGTCACTACGGAAATGCAGCTCGGCATCCCAGCCCATACCTTGATGGAGATGGCGGAAAAGCACGATGCCTCGGCCATCGTCATCGGTTCTCGGGGGCGAGGGATATTGAGCAAGGTTGTTTTGGGAAGCGTCTCCTTCAAGTTGTTGCAGATCACCAGCAAGCCAGTGCTTTTGAGCAGCATCAAGGTGATTGGCAAAGGCGAAAACTGTCAGTTCGCCGTGTGTCAGAGGATATTTGAAAACATCCTTTTCACCACCGACTTTTCCGACACGGCGGAGCGGGCTTTCGATTACCTGGAGAAGATCGTCGCCGAAAACAAATCTTCGGTGACCCTTCTACATGTGCAGGACCGCGCCCGAACCGAAAGGCACCTCTCGCGTCAGGGCATTGAAGAGCAAACAGGTCTTGACCGTGAGCGCCTTGAAAGGATGGAGGAACGCCTACAAAACCTAGGGGGCCTGGCTGAGATCGATCTGGCCAGAGGGATCCCCATTGAAGAGATCCTACAAAGGACCAACAGCGGTACATTTTCAATGATCCTTATGGGGACCCAGGGGAAGGGTTTTTTCAGAGAGGCCTTGCTTGGGAGCGTAGCTAACGAGGTGGCCCGGCATGGTGGGCTGCCTGTACTATTTATCCCAGCGATCCGCTAGCCTGTCTGAGGTTTTTGGAACCCGGGGCGGGTGAGTGGCTAGATCATCGTGGCTGCCCTGGTGAAGGAGGGGGGCCTGAACATCGTCATGGCGGTAAACGACGATCTCTATTGTCCTAAGGAACACGACTTCTGAATCGAAAATCAGGGTGTCTTATTGAACGCTCTATTTCGGAAACGTTTTAATCCGCAAGGAAACCAGGGAAATCAATGGTGAAGTGGTTCATCCTTCCAGGTATGGGTGCAACATCGAAGATGTATGCCTCATTAGGTTCCGAGATTGATTTTGATGTCAACTTCATTGAATGGCCAGAATACAGGGGAGAGAAAACGTTCACAGGCGTTGCCAAGAGGGTTATAGAGGAAAACAACATTTCCGATG
>CALZIC010000362.1 GCA_945787285.1 uncultured Desulfuromonadales bacterium | reverse complement strand
CGTGACGGCGTCGCAATGATAAAAAGGTGTCAGAATCCAGAAGTCAGAAATTTTTTTGGGGGGGCTTTGCCCACTGCTTTTGAGAGGCTGCAAGTTGCTCTTTAGGCAAAATCTTTTTTTACCACGGGGGACACGGGGAACACGGGGAAAGGCCTAAAACCACACCGGCAAATCATTGGATAAGGTCATGACCATTACTTTTGATGGTTTTCGGCTTTTAAATTTATTCATTGTTTTTCCCGATTTTGAATTTACCCCCGTGCTCCCCGTGTTCCCCGTGGTTAACCAGCCTTACGGGTTAAAGGTTTTGAAAGTTTATCGACTCGATGAAAAAAGCCCTTAAACTTGCCGCTGTCGTCGCCCTAACGCTTGCGGCAATCTACCTCCTTCTCCCCAGGCCGGACCTGACCAGTTTTCACGGTTATTCGCGCGCCTTCTACGATCGCGACGACAGGCTGCTGCGCCTCACCCTGGCCCCGGATGAGCGCTACCGCATCCACGTTCCCCTTGATCGGGTTTCCCCTGAACTGAAAAAGGCCACCCTCCTGTACGAGGACCGCAATTTCTACCATCATCCCGGCGTCGATCCCCTGGCCCTGTGCCGGGCTTTCTGGAGCAGCTACGTGGTCGGAAAGCGGCCGATCGGCGCTTCGACCATTACCATGCAGGTGGCTCGCCTGCGCTGGAACCTGAAGACCCGGACCATCGCGGGAAAGATCATCCAGATTCTTCGGGCCATTCAGCTGACCCGCCATTACAGCAAGGCCCAGATCCTCGAGGCCTATCTCAATCTCGCCTCCTACGGGCGCAACATCGAGGGGGTGGAAGCCGCCAGCCTGGTCTACTTTAACAAACCCGCAGCCAACCTGACCCTGCCCGAGGCGCTCAGCTTGAGCGTCATCCCCCAGAACCCCGTGAAGCGCAACCCGACCACCGCCAGCGGCTTTGCGCAGCTCAAAAGCACCCGGGACCAACTCTTTGAGCGCTGGATCGAAGAGCATCCCGGCGATGCCGAGAACAGGGTCTTCTTCGAGATGCCCCTGGCGATCCGCCCTCCCGAGGATCTGCCCTTTGCTGCCCCCCACCTGGTCAATGACCTCGACCGGAAGCTCCCCCTGCTGCAGCGCGGCTCCATTCGGACGACCCTCGATCTTGATTTGCAGAGACAGGTCGAACGGCACCTCTCCAGCTACATCGAACGAAGGGCGCCTGCGGGAATCACCAACGGCGCCGTTGCCATCCTCAATCACCAGAGCATGGAGCTTGAGGCCCTGGTGGGGTCCGCCGATTTCTGGAACGACGAGATTGAAATCGACCCTGAAGCCCTTCGTCTATGCCCTGGCCATGGATCAGAAGCTGATTCACCCGATGTCCCTGCTCAAGGATGCCCCCAGGCGCTACGGCGCTTTTACCCCGGAAAACTACGACCAGCTCTTCATGGGGCCGGTCTTTGCCCGGGACGCGCTGATCGCCAGCCGCAACGTCCCGGCGGTTTACCTGCAGGCCAATCTCCAAAACGACGGGCTCTACGGTTTGCTGCAGGCCGGCGGGGTTCAGGGGCTGAAAGAAAAGGGGTATTACGGTCTGGCGTTGTGCCTGGGAGGGGCCGAACTGACCATGGAAGAGCTGTTGAGGCTCTACGCCATGCTGCCCAACGGCGGGGTGTTGAAACCGGTCCGAAAATTGCGCGACAGTGCAGACGGGGAGGAACCGCTGTCGCTGCTCAGCCCCGAGGCGAGCTACCTGACACTCGACATTCTCAACGATAACCCGCCCCCTGCCGGGGAGGCCCTGGTCGGCCAGGTGGACGACGATCCCGATGTCGCCTGGAAGACCGGAACCTCTTTCGCCTTTCGCGACGCCTGGGCCGTCGGGGTTTCCGGCCCCTATGTGATCGCCGTCTGGGTCGGCAACTTTGCCGGCCAGGGGAATCCGGCCTTCATCGGACGACAGGCGGCAGGGCCCCTGCTGTTCGAACTTTTCCGGAGCCTGGGCAGCGGCGAAGAGTGGCGGGCCACCGGCAATCTTTCCCCGGGTCTGCTCAATCTCAGCAAGGTATCGGTCTGCGCCAACACCGGCGACCTTCCCGGGCGCTACTGCCCGAAAGAGAGCGAATCCTGGTTCATCCCCGGTGTTTCACCGATCAAGGTCTCCACCATCCACCGGGCCGTGCCGGTCAGCAGGGAAACCGGCCTGCGGGCCTGCTGGGACCGGCCGGGAGAGACCGACCGGCAAGTGTTCGAATTCTGGCCCTCCGATCTGCAGCACATCTTCCGCCAGGCCGGCATCGCCATAAAGGTTCCGCCCGAATACGAGGCGGACTGCAGCCTCGATGAAAAGAGCGCCTCGGGGATGATGCCGGTTATCCGCGCCCCGGTGGACGGGGTCCGATACACCCTGCGAAGCGATCCCCGCGAAAAGGAAACGATTCCTTTTTCTGCGGCCGTCGATGCGGACGTTAAAGGCTTATTCTGGTTTGTCGATAACAGGTTCGTGGGACGGGTTGCCGCGGATGAGATTTTCTTCTGGCAGGCCGAGAGCGGGGATTTTACGGTCCGGGTCGTCGATGACCACGGGCGGGCGGCCCAGAGAGCACTACATGTGGGGATGGCCAGGGAGGCTGTTCATTGACCTTGGAAAAAATGCAGGGGGCCTTGATCTTCTGCTTTTTTATGATACCTTACCAGAACGCAATCCGGCCGATTCCCTTTCCACCCCAGGCCGTTATCCAACCTGCTTTCCACCACTTATGAATCTTGGTCTCTACCAGTTGGCGGCTATGAGCCGCGCTGGTTCCCCCTCAACTCCAGTCTGTTGCAGGAGCATTCGTGCATGCTGATTTCGGTGATGCTGAAAGACGGAACGATTGAAAAGGTGACACCCCAAGGGCTTGAAAACCTGATCCTGGCCGATCTGGTTATCCGTTTCAAACGCAACGGCGGCTGGGTTGTGGTCGGCAAAGACCCGGTCCGGAATTTCGCTGGTGAAGACTATGCCGGCACCGACCGGCGTTCCGACACTCTAACAAACGTAGACGCCTGAGTGGTTCTTGTGTGGCCGGGTTTGTGGGGGAAGGGGGTAGTCGATAGCACTCTTTTGTCGTCGGACCGTTACGAGTCAAAATGCCGGCACCGGTTTTTTGCTCAGGGGATGATTTCGATCGGTGTGTTGTCGGCAACCAGTGCCCAGATCTCTTTCATATCGTCGTTGGTCACCGCGATGCAGCCTTCGGTCCAGTCCCGGCTGACGAAAAACTCCTGGTTGTCCCGGTAGCGATTCGGCACCCCGTGAATCATGATGTCGCCGCCGGGGTGAACGCCCTTGGCTGCGGCCCGCCGTCGGTCGCTTTCGTTGGGGTAGGAGATGTGGATCGAGCGGTAAAATCGGCTTTGGGGATTGCGCCAGTCCAGAGTGTACCTGCCTTCCGGAGTTCGGTTGTCGCCCCGGCGCACCTTGTGCCCGACCGGGTTCTTGCCCAGGGCGATCTCGTAGCTGCGCAGCAGCTTATCCCCCTGGTAAAGCAATAGCTGCCGCTCCGATTTGTTGACCACCAGTCGATCGGCTGTGGCCAACGCCAGAGCCGGCAGGAGCAGGCCAAAGGCGAAGATCAGGAATGACCAGGATAATGTTTTACTCATGGGCACAACCTCCCGTATTTAAGTCGGCTATGCATTAAAACAGCAAGTATTATGCCGGAGCTTAGTGTCCCGAGACCAATTGAAATGTGGTTCCCTCAGTCGTTTTCCGATTCCTTGAAAATGGTCAGGCAAAAGGTTTAAGCCGCTGTTTTTCCACCGGGGTCACACAGGTCCCCGCCGCTTTGCAGACCAGCAGCGGCGGGTCGAGGACCTGGGCGGCCGATTCGCCGAATTCCGGGGCCGGAGCGATCACTTTCCAGGCTTCGAACTCCATGGTTCGGGAACTGCTGCCGGTTCGGACGATCCGGCCGACGATTTCGATAAAATCGCCCGCATAGACCGGGGCGACAAATTCCACCGAGCTGTAAGCCCTGAACAGCCCCTCGTCCCCATCGTGTCGAATCAGCAACTCGGTCGCCACGTCGCCGAACAGCTGCAGCATGCGCGCGCCGTCGACCAGCCCTCCCGCGTAGTGCCCTTCGCTAATTCGCAGTTTCAGTCGCGTCTCTGTCATTTTCAGCCTCCCTGTTTCTCAAGCAGCCGGGTAATCAGAAAAGCCGCCACCTGCGAGGGGACCGTGCCCGGGCCGAACCCGGCATCGTAGCCGAGTTCTATGGCCAGATCGTTGCTGATGCGCGGCCCCCCGGCGACCAGGATGAACCGGCTGCGCAGGTCCTCCGCTTCGAGCAGCTCGACCAGTTCGGTGAAGTTGCGGATGTGGGCGTCCTTCTGGGTGACGGTCTGGGAGACCAGGATGGCATCGGCCCCGGCCTCCAGGGCCNNGGCCCCGGCCTCCAGGGCCTTGGCCACCAGGGTTTCGCTGGGGACCTGGGCCCCCAGGTTGCGGGCGTCGATCTCCGGGTAGCGCTCCAGGCCGTAGTCCTGGTTGTAGCCTTTCATGTTCATGATGGCGTCAAGGCCGACGGTATGGGCGTCGGTTCCTATCGTCGCACCGACCACCACCAGGCGCCGTTTCAACCCGGTTCGGATCATGTCGTTGACCTGGTAGAAATCGAGGGGCTCGATAGCGACCTCGCTCGCCTGTACCCGGGCGTAATCGAGGGTCGGTACCGCCCTGGCATAGACCACGAAATAGGTAAACCCCTCGGCGATTCGGGCGGCATGCGCTACCGAGACCTGTTCGAAGTTCAGCTGGGTGACATAAAGCTCGGCCGCCTTTCTCCCCCGGGCGCTGTTTTCGACCGGCAGGGTGAAGGCCAGCTGAACCATCCCGTCATTCAGCGTGTCGCCATAGGGCTTGATGGGCTCACTCATCGATCACTCCGTCCATCTCAAGACGCTCCATGACCGGGTTGGAGTATTCTGCCGATTTCTCAAAAACCCCCTCCATGCCTTTTCCGCGGTCGATCGCGCGGCTGATATTGGCAAACCGGCCTGCAGATATCGCCGACATCAGCCCGGTTTCGGCAATTTCTTCCAGAAAGGCCTCGACCTCGTCGAGCACCTGTTTAGCCCGCCGGGCAATGAAGCCGTCCTGCTTGAATTCGATTTCCTCGCCGAGATCCCGCGCGACATGGAACACGTAGTTGATACTGGAAAGCGACTGGTAGCGGTCCTGCATGAACGGGGTGTGAATCGCCTCGGTGAGGATGCCGGCCAGGTGGATCCCCTGGCCGGTGGTGACCGAAGCCAGGTTGAATAGGGTATCGAGGCAGTGGGAGTAGAAAATGTCGGTGCTCTTGTATTTGGTCGGCGGCATGTATTTGAGCGGGGCGCGGGGAAAGAGCTGGCGGGCCAGCTGGGCGTGGGCCAGCTCGTAGAGAAAGGCGTTCTCGGTCGCCGGGTCGATCTCGAAGGCGTGGCCGAGGCCGAGCAGGTCGTCGGTGAGCAGGGCCTTTTTGCCCATCGCTTCGTTGATCAGTTGCGAGGCGGTGACCGTATGGGCCTGTTCCACGGCGTCGGCGGTGGTCAGGTAGTTGTCTTCGCCGGTATTGATGAGAATTTTGCCCCGGCCGCAGATCTGGCGGCTGAAATACTGGTCGACAAAGGTGCGCTGCATGTTGATGTCGCGGAACAGGATGCCGTACATCGAGTCGTTGAGCAGCATGTCGAGGTCTTCGAGCGCGGCGCAGGCGGCGATCTCGGCCATGCACAGGCCGGACGAGTAGTTGACCAGGCG
>CALZIC010000361.1 GCA_945787285.1 uncultured Desulfuromonadales bacterium | reverse complement strand
AGCAGTACGTCAACGCCCTGCACCTGCTCAAGCCGAAAAGTACCAACTGGCAGGTGCCCGTGCAGCTGTGCAGCGCCCTGAACAACGAGGGGATCGTCGAGCTCTGGGAGACGGTATTGAGCTACCAGGGGACGATGCAGGCCTGCGGCGAATTCGCCCAGAAACGGCGCCTTCAGGCGACCGACTGGATGTGGACCCTGGTGATGAACGACCTGAAGGACCTGTTCATGCGTGACCGCAGCGTCGAAGCGCTGCTCGGCCAGGTGCTCGAAGGGGTCTCCGCCGGTGTGACCACCCCCGGCGCCGCCGCCCGGCGCCTCCTCGAAGCCTTCAGAAAGCACGGCTGACGTTTTCCGGTCACGACAAATTAATGAAAACGTAACATCAATCTAATAGAGAGGATCTAGTATGGCAAAGTTGATCAGTCACGTCGGTATCGCGGTAAAGAGTCTTGACGCCAGCATTCCATTTTACCGGGATGTGCTGGGGATGGAGTTCGAGGGGACCGAAGTGGTGGCGGAACAGAAGGTCAAGGTGGCTTTTCTGGTGGTAGGCGAAAGCCGCATCGAGCTGCTGGAGCCGACCTCCGACGACTCTCCGGTCGCCAAATTCCTGGAAAAGAACGGCGAGGGGACTCACCATATCGCCTACCAGGTCGATGATCTGGCCGCGGCCCTGGCCGACCTCAAGGCCAAAGGGGTGCGGCTGATTGACGAGACGCCCCGTCGCGGCGCCCACGGCAGCCTCATCGCCTTTATTCACCCCAAGGCCAGCGGCGGGGTGTTGACTGAGCTCTGCCAGGCTCATTGAGTTGAAGATAGAACAGCGTTTGTCTCTGTTTGGCTTTGAAAACACACATAAAAAATAGCACCTTGTAGAAATGTAATATTTTCGACTTGACTTTAGGTTTTATAAAAATATACTGAGGTCCCATTTTGTAGAACGGCAGGTTTGGGGTGGGTTGACTCGGGGGGTCCGCTTGATAGACTAGGAGTGATGAAAAGCGTCATCCGGGCATCACTCATTCAGGTAAGGAAGGACTCAACATGAAGAAAAAACACCTCGCCGCACTGTTAACGATCCTTCTCATTTCTTTTTTGGCTGCACCGGTCTGGTCCCTCGAGCAGGGTTCGGTGCCCCCTGATTTCCAGCTCCCCGACCTCGACGGCAAGGAATTCCGCCTTTCCGAGCACAAGGGGGAGGTGATGATCCTCAAGCTGGCCACCACCTGGTGCCCCACCTGCCGGCAGCAGTCGGCCGACTTTCACGAAATCGGCGACTTTCTCAAGGAAAACAACATCCGCCTGGTCGAGGTCTTCGTTCAGGATTCCGAAAAGATGGTCCGCGAATACATTGACAACGAGTCGTACCCCATGAGCTTCGACGCCATTCTCGATGACGGCCGGGTGCTCAAGGATTACAGCGTTTACCTGATTCCCCGCGTGCTGCTGATCGGACCCGATTTCACCATCAGCCGCGACGGCAACATGCTGCCCGCCGACGAGTTGAAAAAGGAGCTCGAAAAGCTCATCGCCCGGGCGCCGGCCGTATCGGAGGGGGCAGGCGAGGCGAAGTAAACGGCGGGGGTTTTGGCCGCCGGGATTAGCGCAACAAAGTTAAAAATTTCAATGGACGCTGTCGGCAACTTCTGTTAAAAGCTTACAGTGCCCCGGTTCACAGGGCGTGTCGCAAAAGCAACACTGTGGTCGGGTTTCAACAACAGGTTGCGGCACCGGCCGGGGATCATGGTGGAGGGTTGAAGGAATTGCATGGGTTTTCAGGTGTTTAGGGCGGTATCGCTGACTAGTGATTAGTTGGCTCTTTTCTTGCTAACAAGAAACGTGAGCAACAGACACGCAAAACCCTGCAAAGGGAAAATAAACCCGGCTCACAAAAAAGACAAAATTACGAAAGGAGGTGAAAGCATGAAAAAACTGGTTTCTTTTCTGCTGGTAGCTGCTCTGGCTGTAACTCTGTCCGCATGCGCTACGACAAAAGGTGGTGGTGCTGCCAAAGTGAAGTGCCCTGCTTGCGGGTACGAATTTGACGCCCCCGTAGAGTAATCATCGAACATCGAATTTTTCTTCGGATTCCTGCTACCTAAAGGATGAAGAACGGCACAAACCGCTGCCTGGCAGCAACAAAATTATTTTTTTTGGATTTAGGAGGCAAAAGTGAGCAAGTTTAAAGTAGCAGTGGCGACCGTCGTTGCCCTGGCGATGGCAGCCCCTGCCATGGCGTTCGATGTCAAGTGGGGCGGTGATTTCAACAACCGCTTTATGTACAGCACCCAGGCTGATGTAGCCCGCGCCCTTTCCGGCGAAGGCGCTTTCACCGACTACACCAATGGTGCTGTGTTCAGTGGCGCTCTTCCCAACTTCAACCAGAAGGACGAAGACAGCGACTTCCTCGGCGAGATCAAGTACCGCCTCTTTGTTAACGGCACCTCCGACGACAAGAAGGTCGCCGGGCACGTGGCTTTCGAATTCGGCGGCATCGAGTACGGCGACAACACCCAGGCCGACTTCGGCGGTGACGACAACGTGTTCGAACTGCGCCACGCCTGGGTCGACTTCGAGGTCCCCTTCGACACCGCGGCCCGCGTTTCGGTCGGTCTGCAGCCGGTAGGCTACAACAAGTTCCTCTGGTCCGACAACGCTGCCGGTGTCAAGTACGCCGCCAAGCGCGGCAGCCTCGGCTACTCCCTCGGCTGGTTCCGCGACGACGTGTCCAACAACGGCGAGGGGACTTCCCTCAAGCTCGAAAACGACGACGCCTACGCCTTCGACATCAACTACGCGATTGAAAACGGGCCCAAGCTCGAGGCGTTCGTGATCTACCTTGAAGAAGGTCAGGAAGGGCTTGCCGACGGCATGGATCAGCAGCTCTGGTACGGAATTTCCGCTGCGGGTCAGGCCGGCAACCTCTTCTACGGCGCCACCTTCATCAAAGAAGACGGCGAAATCGACCTCGCCACCACCAAGCTCGACCGCGACGCCTTCCTGGCGAACGTCGAGGGTACCGTCAAGCTCGACCGCGCCAAGGTCGAACTCGGCTGGCTCTACTCCACCGGCGATGACGACGCCAACGACAAAGATGCGGAGAACTTCTCCAACATC
>CALZIC010000360.1 GCA_945787285.1 uncultured Desulfuromonadales bacterium | reverse complement strand
GCCGGGATGGTCATCTTGATATCCCTGTTTATCGGCATGGCCGTTGCCCGGGGCATCAGCCGCCCCCTGGAGAAGGCCGCCGAAAAATTTCAACAAGTCGGTCACGGCCATCTCGACCTGCGCCTTGAAATCGGCGGATCGGATGAAATTCACCTGCTCGGCAGGGCTTTTGACCGCATGGTCCGCAACCTGAAGGAGATCACCACCTCGCGGGATGAGCTGAACAGGGAGATCGAGGATCGGATCCGCCTTGAAAAACACCTCCAAGCCACCCGAAACGAGCTCGAAGCCCTTTTCGAGGCGGCTCCCCCCGCCATCGTCGTTCTCGACAACGCCCGCCAGGTCTCCCGCTGGAATCCGGCCGCGGAAAAGATATTCGGCTGGAAATCCGAAGAGGTCACCGGCAAGGACTACCCCCTGGTTCCCCCCGGAAAATACGGCGAGTTCTGTGACAACCTCAAAGAAGCCGATTCGGACAAAGGCCTGAACGGGTTGGAGGTACAACGACTCCACAAGGATGGCCAGCTCATCGACGTTAGCGTGTCAACAGCACGGATCGTAGACGAAAAAAGCGGGCGATCCGGCCTCATCCTGATCTTTTCCGATATTTCGGCCCGCAAACAGGCTGAAGAAAAAGTCCGCCAGGATATGGAGGTGCGCCGGGTCCTGGCCTCCCTACCCGAAATCGCCCTGAGTCCCCTGGGCCTGAACGAGAAACTTCACAAAGCCCTCGATCAGATACTCGCCATCCCCTGCTTCTGCTTTGTTCAGCGGGGGAGCCTCTACCTCGCCGATGAGACGAACGAAACCCTGCACAGGGCCGTGGCGAAAAATATTGACCCGGAACTCGATAAGGGCTGTTCATCCGTTCCCTACGGAACCTGCCTTTGCGGCAGCGCTGCCGCAAAGAAGCAACTCGTCTTTTCCGACGGCAACGACCCGCTGCATGCCGCAACCCATTTCGGCATGGAAAACCATGGTCACTTCTGCGCCCCCGTCCTCTCCGGAAACCGGCTGGTCGGTGTGCTGAACCTCTACACCCGGCAGGGGCACCGGAAGTCGCAGGAGGAAGAGATCTTTATCGCATCGATCTGCCACACCCTCGCCAGCATGATCGAGCACCATCATACCGAAGAGCACGTTCGCCAGGCCAAGGAACAGGCCGAAACCGCCAGTCGCGCCAAGAGCGAGTTCGTTGCCAACATCAGTCACGAGCTCAGAACGCCGATGAACGGCATCATCGGCATGACCGAACTGGTCCTCGACAGCGAGCTCAACCCCGAGCAGCGCGAATGCCTGGCCCTGGCCAACACCTCGGCCCAGGCCCTCCTCGATCTGCTCAACGACATCCTCGATTTTTCCAAAGTCGAAGTCGACATGATGGTCATGGAGGAAATGGACTTCGACCTCGAACAAACGCTCAAGGCGGCAATGGCTTCGCTCAAGTTTCAAGCCAACCAGAAGGGGCTCGAGTTGAACTGTCACTGTGCCGCGGACACCCAGCGGCACCTCTGCGGCGACCCCGGCCGACTGCGCCAGGTCATGATCAACCTGATCGGCAACGCCATCAAATTCACCGACAAAGGCGCCATCGACATTCATATCGGACCGGACGAGACCGCGCCTGGAGATGAAAGGATGCATCGCCTGCACATCCGCGTCAGCGATACCGGAATCGGCATTCCCCCGGACAAACTCGATCACATTTTCGAAAGTTTTGTCCAGGTTGACGGATCGGTTACCCGGAAGTTCGGCGGTACAGGGCTTGGCCTGACCATCTCCAGAAAAATCGCCCTGATGATGAACGGGCAGATCTGGGCCGAAAGCGAGTCCGGCCGGGGGAGCACCTTTCACTTCACCTTCGGCATGAAACCGGGCCAGGATCCCGGTGCGCCTCAACCCGCAGACGCGCCCGAAAGCTCCGGCCTTGTGGAGTGCCCGTTGCGAATACTGCTGGCTGAAGACAATTTCGTCAACCAGCAGCTGGTGACCAGACTCCTGGCCAGACGGGGGTACCTGACCACCGTGGCCTGCGACGGGGCCGAAGCCCTGCAGCGACTGGAAAGCGACAACTTCGACCTGGTGCTGATGGACGTGCAGATGCCGGAATTCGACGGCCTGGAAGCCACCCAGGTCATTCGAAGCGGCGTATTGACTGGAATCGACCCCTGTATTCCGATCATCGCCCTAACCGCCCACGCCATGCCGCACGACAAGGAGAGATTTCTCGCCGAAGGCATGACCGATTATCTGGCCAAGCCGATCAATGAACGCCAGCTGTTCGACTCCATCACGGCGCTGGCCGGCTCCGCCCCCCCGCAGGAGCCAGTTCCGCCGACCGACGGCGGCCAGGTTGTCGATCAGGTTGTCGACCAGGCCGACGCCCTGCAGCGGCTCGGCGGCGACCGGGAGATTCTGGTCGAAATCTGGAAAGCGTTTGCCATAGAAGCCCCCCAACTGCTCGAGAAGCTCGAAACGGCCCTTATCGGCGCCAGCGCCGAGGAAGCCTGGCGCCTTTGCCACTCGCTCAAGGGGGCAGCCGGAAGCATCGGCGCCAAGCGAGTGCACCAGACAATGGTCAAGCTCGAAAAGCCCCTGACGCACGGCTCTCCGGAACAGGCGCTCGAGCTCCTGCCTTCGTTAACCGTTGAAGTCAATGCTGCGATCAACCACATTGTCCGTCTCAACATCCCACCGGTCACGGATTGTCGGACAGCCCCCTAGATAAGAAGAAAGGAGTCCCCATGCGGACACTCATTGTCGATGATACCTTTACCAGCCGGCGCCTGCTGCAGATGATACTGGCGCCCTATGGTGAAAGCGACGTGGCGGAAAACGGCGTCGAAGCGGTAGACGCCTTCACCCATGCCCTCGCATCGAAAGAGCCCTACGACCTGGTCTGTCTTGATATCATGATGCCCGAAATGGACGGTCAGGAGGCGCTCAAGGCCATCCGGCAGGCGGAAAAAGGGGCAGGAATCGCTTCCGAAAACCAAGCGAAAATTATCATGATCAGCGCTCTGGATTCACCCAATGCCGTCATCGAAGCCTACTACCGGGGAGGATGCACCTCCTACCTGGTCAAACCGATCGACAAAAACAAGCTCCTGGGGCTGCTGCGG
>CALZIC010000359.1 GCA_945787285.1 uncultured Desulfuromonadales bacterium | reverse complement strand
AGGCCGACCCAGCAGATGCGCGCCGGCAGCCCCTGGAACCTGATGCGCTCTGCCGCCATGTCGAGCCAGTTGTGCAGGTGGGCGTTGTCGGGGATCAGCTCCTTGACTTTGGCGTCGGTCCGGAAAATATCCTCGGGATCCCCCGAAAGGGCCACCCAGCGGAACGGGCCGATCCCCTCGCAGAAGAGGGGCCGGATATAGGCCGGGACGAAGCCTGGAAAATCGAAAGCCTTCTCCACCCCCTGCTCGAAAGCCATCTGGCGGATGTTGTTGCCGTAGTCGAGGGTTGCGGTGCCGCGCTCCTGCAGTTCAAGCATCGCCCGGACGTGGATAGCCATCGATTCTTTGGCGGCCTGCACCACCGCCTGGGGGTCTTCCTTGCGCAGCCGCGCCGCCTTCTCAAGACTCCACCCCTTAGGGAGGTAACCGTTGAGGGGATCGTGGGCGCTGGTCTGGTCGGTGCAGACGTCGGGGAAAACAGCCCGCTCGACGATCTGCGGCAGGATATCGGCGCAGTTGCCCAGAAGACCGATGGAGATCGCCTTTTTCATCTGGCAGGCGACCTCGATCATGGCCAGCGCCTCCTCCAGATCCTTTGCCTTGTGCTGGAGATAGCCGGCTTGCAGCCGCTTGTCGATATGCGACTCGTCGCATTCGACCGCCAGCAGGCTGAAGCCGGCCATGGTCGCCGCCAGAGGCTGGGCCCCGCCCATGCCGCCAAGGCCCCCGGTGAGAATCCAGCGCCCCCCGGCATCGCCGCCGAAGTGCTTTTGTGCCACGGCGCCGAAGGTTTCGTAGGTCCCCTGAACGATGCCTTGGGAGCCGATATAGATCCACGAGCCGGCGGTCATCTGGCCGTACATCATCAGCCCCTTGCGGTCGAGCTCGTTGAAGGTGTCCCAGTCGGCCCAACGGGGGACCAGGTTGGAATTTGCGATCAGCACCCGCGGGGCATCGGGGTGGGTCCTGAACACCCCCACCGGCCTCCCCGACTGCACCAGCAGGGTCTCGTCCACCTCGAGGCGCCGCAGTACCTCGACGATTTTGTCGTAACAGTCCCAATCGCGGGCGGCCCGGCCGATCCCCCCGTAAACCACCAGTTCTTCGGGCCGCTCGGCCACCTCGGGGTCGAGATTGTTCATCAGCATGCGCAGCGGCGCTTCGGTCAGCCAGCTTCTGGCGCTTATTTGCGTTCCGCGGGGGGCCCGGATATGCCGATCGGAGTCAATCCTGCGATTCACGATTCTCTCCTCCCTCTGCAGCACCGTCGACGTCTCGGGCCAGCAAATGACAGAGACGCGCCGCCACCTTCGCCGTGCGACCATCGCTATCGTACTTCGGGTTGTACTCGGCGATGTCGGCGAGCTTGAGCTTGTCTTGCGCACGAACTTTAATGAAGTCGATAAGGTGCTCAACGATTTCCAGGGAGACTCCCCGCGGGGCCGGCGCGCTCACCCCCGGGGCGACCGAGGCGGGGAACACGTCGAGATCGATGCTCAGGTGGATGGCTGCGCATCGATCGATAAAGGTCCCGAGGCGCCGGCGGGATTGCACCAGGTTCCAGGAAACCAACTCCTCGTCCTTCAAAAAGTCGACGCCCAGAACCCGAGCTCGGTTGAAGAGGGTTTCGGTGTTGGCGACTTCGCTCACCCCCAGGCAGAAATAGTTGAAGGGCAGGCTCTCGCGGCCGCAGTATTCGGCAATCTGCAGAAACGCGGTACCGGAGCCCGGCTGCACCGCAGAGCGCATGTCGAAATGGGCGTCGAAATTAATGATTCCGACCGGGCCTTCGTGGTCGCTTGTACGCAGGTGCCCGATCAGGCCGCAAAAACTCCCGTACGACATCTCGTGGCCGCCACCGAGAAGAATCGGGTAATGTCCTGCCTCGAGAAAAGCTTCGATGATCGTTGCCTGAGCTTCAAACAGACCTTCAAGCCCCCCCTCGTCGCAATACAGGTTGCCCCCGTCGTAAAAGGGCACCTGCAGGTGCCAGGCCTGGTTGGCCATCGCCTTGCGAATGGCGTCCGGACCGTCACGGGCGCCGATGCGCCCCAGGTTGACCCTGACCCCTTCATCACTGCAGACCCCCAGCAGAACGACCCCTGGATCGAACGACCCTCTGCCCAGAGGCTCGATGCACTGATGCCAGCGCAGCTTACCTCCCTCGGGCTCCTCGTCGATGCGTCCCTGCCAGATACCCATATCAACTGCACGGTGCATATTCGATCTCCCCTTCGAAAATACGTTGCCTGGGACGCCCCCACCCCACTTCTGCGGCCAACTGTGCCGGGTGCTCGATGTCCCAGAGGAGCATGTCGGCCCTTTTGCCGACGCTCAAGGTTCCGAGAGTCTCTCCCAGCCCCAGAGCCCTGGCTGCATTGCGTGTCACGGCGATCAGGGACTCTTCGGGGGTGAGACCGAAGAGGGTGCACCCCATGTTCATCATCAGCCTCAGCGAGGCCAGGGGGCTGGTCCCCGGATTGAGGTCGGTGGCCAAGGCTATCGGAACCCCGTAGCGGCGCAGCAACTCCACCGGGGGCTTGTGCGTCTCGCCCAGAAAGTAAAATGCCCCGGGCAGCAGGGTGGCCACCGTCCCTGCTGCCCGCAGAGCGATAACGCCTTCTTCATCGAGATATTCCAGGTGATCGGCGGACCAGGCGCCGTATTCGGCTGCCAAAGCTGCGGCGCCGCTGCTGGAGAGCTGCTCGCCGTGAACCCTGATTCCCAGGCCCCATTCTTTGGCCGAGGCGAAAATGCGACGGGTCTGCTCCAGGCTGAAGGCAATCGACTCGCAGAAGACATCGACCGCCTCGGCCAACCGCTCCCGGGCGACCTGCGGTATCAGTTCAAGGCAGATGAGATCGACGTAGGCATCGGGGCGTTCCCGGTATTCAGGGGGGATGACGTGAGCAAGGAAGGTGGTGCGGATTCGGGCGGGAACCTGTTCGGCAAGCCGCCTTGCGACCCGCAGCATCTTGAGCTCGTCCTCCGGAGAAAGACCGTAACCGGACTTGATTTCGACGTGAGGCGCGGTTGCGCCTCGGCTCTCAGTGCCTCCTCGCTCAGGGCCCGGGTGGCCCTGACCGTGGAGAAGATCCCGCCTCCGCTGCGGACGATCTCCTTGTAGCTCTCCCCCTTGAGGCGGCGCTCGAATTCAACCGAGCGATGACCTCCGTAAACGAGGTGGGTATGAGAGTCGATAAGCCCTGGCGTCAGCCAGCCCCCTGCCCCGTCGACCAATTCCCCTTCAAACAGGGAGAGATCGACCTCCGCCAGGGGCGCCAGAGCCCGGATCCTGCCCTGACCGACACCGAGGACGTGCCCTTCCAAAGTGCCGTAAGGCGCCTCGACCGAACCATCGCAGGTCGCCATTCGAACGTTAAACCAGATACGGTCGCATTGAAGTAGCTCGGAGGACATAGTTTGTTCCGCTTGTGAATATATTTTTCAATTATAACCCAAAGTTTCGGAGTTGCTTTGGGACGGTCTCGGTTGGTGGGGGATAGTGAAACATCTGTTATAATCACAACATGACGGCTTACGATAAAATTCGCCGGTTGATCGCCAAGGAGGCGGCGCGCCTGATGTACGAGGAGGACGTCAAGGAGTATCGTGACGCCAAGCGAAAGGCCTGCAAGCCCTTCGGCTCCGAAAAGTCCCTGTCCCTCGGATCCCACCTCCCATCCAATGCCGAAATCCACCAGGAACTGCATTCTTTGATCCGTCTGCACGAAGGAGAGGTTCTGCCCGAAAGGCTATTGAGAATGAGGCTTATCGCCCTGAAATACATGGAACTTTTTTCCCAATTCAGCCCCTACCTGGTTGGCTCGGTCCTTTCCGGCAGCGTCACTGATCACA
>CALZIC010000358.1 GCA_945787285.1 uncultured Desulfuromonadales bacterium | reverse complement strand
TACGGTGACGCAAGACTCCCTGATGGCCATCCCTCTCTTTATCCTGATGGGGGAGGTCTTGTTCCGGTCGAATGCGGTTGAGATCCTGATCGATTCTATTGACACGATGGTGGGAAATGTCCGCGGCCGCCATTACGTTCTGTGTACCGCCCTTTCGACAGTCTTCGGAGCTCTGAGCGGGTCGGCCGTGGCGGTCGCCGCCATGCTGGGCCGTTCGGTCATGCCGATCATGGAAGAGCGTGGCTACGACAGGAGGCTCTCCATCGGCGCCATTCTCGGTGGGGCAAGCCTGGCACCGATCATTCCGCCGAGTCTTTTGGTTATTATGATCGGCTCGATGGTCGATACCTCCATTGCCAAATTGCTCATCGCCGGCATTCTCCCCGGGGTGATGCTGGCCAGCATGATGGTGGCCTATACCTACTTCAGAATTCTCAGGAATCCAAAGCTTGAACCACCCAGGGATGCCCTCGCCGGAAGGGCAGCTGTTGCAGATTCCGGTGGCGGTGGGGCCGTCGGTCCAGCTGAGGAGGCCGTAGTTCTGTTCGATCGGCCTGCCGCCAGCCTCGGTGTTGTTGTTGGTGGTCGTGGTGGCGCCGTCGAAGGAGCCGCCCTTGCCGTAGCTGAGGTAGCTGAGGTAGCTGAGGTAGCTGAGGTAGCTGAGGTAGCTGAGGTAGCTGAGGTAGCTGAGGTAGCTGAGGTAGCCGAAGCAGCCGAAGCAGCCGAAGCAGCCGAAGCAGCCGAGGACCGTGGCCCGCGGCGCGGTGCCGGGGAATTCTTTATGGCATTCGCAAGGACGTTGCCGTTTCTTGTGGTCATCTTTTCGGTCATGGGCCTCATTCTCATGGGTGTTGCCACGCCGAATGAATCAGCGGCCACAGGTGTCGTCGGTGCATTAATCGCGGCCGCCATCTTCCGGAAGTTGTCACTCAAAATGTTTTGCCAGGCCATCCTCGGAACGGCCGCGGTCAGCACCATGATCCTGGTGATTATTGCCTGTTCGATGTTCTTCGGCCAACTCCTTTCATTTACAGGAGCTTCGAGCGGTTTAATCAACATGGCGTCAGGTTTGGGTTTGTCGAGTGGTTGGACATTCCTCGTTTTGATGCTGATTCCGTTTTTCCTCTGCATGTTCATCGATCTCTTTGCCGTTATGCTCATTGCTATACCGATCTATGACCCATTGCTCGCTGTCTACAACTTTGATCCTGTCTGGTTCTGGACGTTGTTTCTGATCAATATGACCCTCGGGAGCATGACTCCCCCGTTCGGCTATACCATCTTTGCCTTGAAAGGCGCATCACCCGAATTGCCCATGGATGATGTCTATGCCGGAGCCTGGCCGATGGTCGGGTTGTTTGTCCTGGGGATGACCATCATGTATTTCTTCCCGTCTATCGTGACGTACCTCCCCTCTTTCGTTGGGTGACAATCACGAATTTACTATGATGACAGGGCTTTGCTATGATACCAAAAATAAAAAAAGTACTTTATGCAACGGATCTTTCTGAGAGTGCCAGTCACGCATTTGGTTATGCCATAGCTGTCGCTTTTAGTAATGATGCGAAAATATCCATTATCAATGTGTATGAAAAACTGTCGAACAACCTCAACATTCAGATGCGATCCAACGATTTTGATACTGCAAAAGAGAAACTATCGGAAAAAATCAAATCCAAACTGGACATTTACTGCAAAAACGAAAAGATAGAGGAGTGTCTGTTTACAAAGTTAATAGAGAACATCTACGTAACCGCTGGCACGCCGGTAGAGGAAATCATCGATCAAGCCAAAGCAGGTGCTTATGATCTGATCGTCATGGGTACCCACGGGCACGGTTTTTTGTATAGTGCTTTGATGGGCAGCACGGCACAGAAGATGGTTCATCAAAGTGACATACCGGTTATGGTGGTGCGCTTACCAGAAAAGTAAGAAGGTCAGGCAAATATCGCATGCTCAAAGGAATAATCTGCCTGCCCGCTAAGCTTCCTCATCAACATCGTGGTATCACACCTGGCCGCGCTAAAAACCAGCGCCCAGGCTCACCGACGCCATCATGCGCAAGCTGCATAACCTCCCCGCGAGGTGGAAGTGGAAGAGGGTGAAGGACGCGTCAGCGCTTTCGCTCACTGATGCCTTGCAGTTCAGGTCGGATGAAACAAAAGCCCGCAGCCTTCCGCTGCGGGCTTTTGCTCTCTGGGGGGGGAGGTCAGCTGCCGGCAGGCAGGCTGAAAGTGACCTTGGTCCCCTGCTTCGGCCGGCTTTGCACCCAGATGCGCCCCTGGTGGCTTTCGACGATCTGCCGGGCGATGCTCATGCCGAGACCGAGACCGCCGACCGCCGTATTGGAATGGTCCGCCCGGTAAAATTTGTCGAAAATCCGGTTGACCTGCTCTTCGCTCATGCCGATTCCCTCGTCGGCGACGGAGATGATGTATTCGTCCCCCTTTCGCGCGCAGGCGACCCGAATGATTCCTCCCGCGGGGGAGTATTTCACCGCGTTGCTGACCAGATTTTCGAGAACCTGGACGATACGGTCCGGGTCGATTTCGACGGTTGTTGGTGCGCTCTTATCGAGGTAGAGGTCAAAAACATGCTTCCCCGAAAATTTCCGGTACTGCCCGATCACTTTTTCGAGAATGGTCCCCAGAGGGTGCTCCCCTTTCTGCAGGGGGATCGGGTGCCCCGACTCGATGCGGCTGATATCGAGCAGTTCATCGACGATGCGGGTCAGGACGATGCTTTTTTCATGGATTTCGCGTACGAAATCCGCCTGGTTCAGAACCACGGTGTCGCCGTAGTTTTCGGGGTGTAGCAGCAGTTCCGAATAGCCCATGATCGATGCCAGCGGGGTGCGCAGTTCGTGGGCGGCCGTGGAGATAAAGTTGTCCTTCATCCGGTTCAGCTCCCTCTCCCGGGTGACGTCCTGCAGGATGATAACCGTTCCGGTCTGGTCCCCGTTTTTGTTGCGCATCGCCGAGGCCCTGGCCTGCAGGATGTGCCCCCGCTCTTCGTCGTGGGGAGAGGTTTCAACCTCCCAGGAGCCCCTTTGCGCTTCATCAAGGATCTGATCAAAATCAGCGTCGGTCGATAGGTCGGCAAAGAGCTTCCGGACCGGATAGAGGAGGGTCTCCGCCAGTGTGACGCCGAG
>CALZIC010000357.1 GCA_945787285.1 uncultured Desulfuromonadales bacterium | reverse complement strand
GCCGGGGCAACGACGACCAGGTCAGCCCGGTCGGCCAGGGAAATATGACCGATTTCCCGCTCCTGGTAGAGATTGAACAGCTCGGAATGAACCGGGTTGCCGGAGAGGGTCTGAAAGGTCAGGGGGGTGACGAACTGCTGAGCACTTCCGGTCATCACCACAAAGACCTCGGCCCCCGCCTTCACATAAAGGCGCAGCAGTTCCACCGCCTTGTAGGCCGCGATCCCCCCGGCGACGCCGAGGATGATTTTTTTTCCGTGCAACATCTAAAACCTCCTGCCGGCAACGATGGCTAACCCATCCCGACAAAGGGGTTGGCAGCCCTCTCACGGCCAATGGTCGTATCCGGTCCATGCCCCGGGTGAACCACGGTCTCATCGGGCAGGGTCATCAGGTGCCTGCGGATTCCGTCGATCAACTGGTGGTGGTCCCCGCCGGGCAGATCGGTACGACCGATCGATCCGGCAAAGAGCGCATCCCCTGAAAAGAGGTGTCCCTGGCCATGCAGGCAGATACCGCCGGCTGAATGCCCCGGGGTGAAAATTACCTTGAACCTCAGCTCCCCCACCTCCAGCACCTCACCGCCCGAAAGGGTGCGGGTCGGTTCGGGAGACAACACCGCCTGCAGACCATACAGGGCGGCATGCTCCGGCGCGGTTTTCATCAGCGGGGCATCGTTTTTATGAATAAGCAGCTCGCCCCCGGCCTCTTCAAGCACCCCGCGGTTTCCGCCGATATGGTCGAAATGCCCGTGGGTGTTGACCACCATCTTCAGGCTCAACCCCTGCTCCTCAAGGACATCCAGCACCAGCCCCGGCTCATCGCCCGGGTCAACCACCATCGCCTGACGGGTCACAGGACACCAGACTACAAAACAATTGACCTGCAACGGACCAACGGGAATTGCCTCTACACGCATTTGCCTACTCCTTTTCTTCGTCCGAAGCCGAAAAGAGATCGAGATTTTTTCCGCTCAACTGCTCTCCCAGGGTGAAGCCGAAGTGTCCACGCCTGGGCTTTTCCTCTTTTTTCCCACGCGCCGGGACCGCAGGCGCCTTCACCGGGGCAGGCGGTTGGGACACTGCCGGGGGGGCGGTCACCACAGGCCCCGATCCGCCGACCGGCTCTTTATAGAAATAGCGGTCGTACAACCGGTGATAACTGGTCCAGGGGCCGCCGCGGTCAGGATCCTTGGCGATATGGGTGCGCACCCCGTTGATTTTGGAATCGAGATCATCGAGATAATTCAGAATCACCGCCTCCAGGGTCTTGGGCCGTTTGGGAGACCCGTATTCGTACTGGCCGTGGTGCGAGAGGAGCATATGCTTGACATGCACGGCCAACCTCGCGGGAAAGTCGTCGATGGCGCGGATCTTGTCCTCGACCATCTCGACCCCGATGACGATATGACCAAGGAGCTTACCCTCGTCGGTGTAATCGAAGGCCCGGTCGTAACTGAGTTCTGTCACCTTGCCGATATCGTGCAGCAGCGCTCCGACCACCAGCAGGTCAACATTCAGCCCCGGATAGCGCCGGCCGATATCCTCGGCCAGATCGGCGACGGCCAGAGAGTGCTCAAGGAGGCCACCGAGAAAAACATGGTGCATCGCCTTGGCCGCCGGGGCGATGCTGTAGCGGTGGAAGAACTGGTGATCTGCCATAAAGGCCTGCATCAGCCGCTTCAGGTGCGGATCCTGGAGATTGTCCACTTTGGCGCGGAAATCGCCCTGCATCTGCTCGGTGCTGCGATCGGAGACCGGCAGGTAGTCGCCGAGGTCGACATGGTCTTCGGGCACAGGGGTCAGATCCTGAATGATCAGCTGCATCTTGCCGAGATAGACGCTGGCCTTGGCCCTTATTTGGACGAAGTCGTTTTTTTCGAAACGGCCGTTGTACTCGTCCACCCGATCCCAGATGCGACCTTCGACATCGCCGGTGCGATCGGCCAGGCGCAGGGTCATGTAAGGCTTGCCGTTTTTGGCCATGGCCATGATTTTATCCGCGACCAGGAAGGTTCCCTCGACCAGGTCCCTTTCCCGGATCTGTTCCACATAGATTTTTTTCAATTAAAGCTCCCGCTGGTAACATTCTGCACGATGTTTTCCGCCGCCCGCAATCCATCGAGGGCGGCGCTCATAATCCCTCCGGCGTACCCGGCACCCTCACCTGCCGGGTAAAGCCCGGCGTGGGACATCGACTCTCCGGCCTGGTTCCTGAGGATCCGCAAAGGGGCCGAGGTTCGCGTCTACGAGCAGAATCCCCGGGGCGCCACGTTCGGCTTTGGCGTGGTGTTCTCGGACCGCGCGCTCGAGTTCCTTGCCGCCGACGACCAGGGCACCTACGACCATCTGATGCCGCATATGGAGGCGTGGCCCGATATCAAGATCGTGCATCGGGACGAGCACATTCCCATCGACGGCACCGGCTTTGCCGCGATCGGCCGCCTGCAGCTGCTCATGCTGCTGCAGGAGCGGGCCCGCGACCTTGGGGTCGAGATCGCCTTCGAACACGCCATCGCGTCGCCCGATGAATTCGCCGATGCCGATCTCGTCGTCGGCGCCGACGGCGTCAACTCGGTCCTGCGCCGGGGCCACGAGAAGGATTTCGGGACGACGGTGGGACAGCTCGACAACCGCTTCGTCTGGTACGGCACGGGCCAGGTGTTCGATTGCCTCACCTTGACCTTCCGGGAGAACGCGGACGGCGTGTTCTGCGCGCACCACTACCGCTACAGCCCGACGATGAGCACATTTCTCGTCGAGTGCGATGCACCCACCTGGCGGCGCGCCGGTTTCGAGGCCATGGACGATGCCGCGACGCGCGCCTATTGCGAGACGGTGTTCGCGCCGGATCTGGACGGTCACGCCCTGGTTTCCAACAAATCGGTCTGGCGCAATTTCCCGCTGATCTGGAACGACCGCTGGTCCGCCGGCAACAGGGTGCTGATGGGGGACGCTTTGCGCACCGCGCATTTTTCCATCGGCTCGGGCACGCGCCTCGCCATGGAGGACGCCATCGCCCTGCACCGGGCGCTTGGCGAAGTTGGCGGCGATGTCTCCGCGGCGTTCGCCCGCTATGAAGAGATCCGGCGGCCGCCGGTCTAGAAGATCGTCAACGCCGCCAATACCAGCGCGCGCTGGTACGAGCGCATG
>CALZIC010000356.1 GCA_945787285.1 uncultured Desulfuromonadales bacterium | reverse complement strand
CCCCGACCAGTTCACCCTCCTCTCCAGCCCCCGCCCGGAGGTCACCGCAGCCTCGCTCAAAGAACTCGACTACCAGGCGCTGCTGGCCTCTCTGATCGGCGCCGATGTCATCAACATCCACGGCGGCGGGGCCTACGGCGATAAAAAGAGCGCCCTGCTGAGGCTGGCGAAGCAGGTATCCGCCCTGCCCGAATTGGTCCGCAGCCGTCTGACCCTTGAAAACGACGATCACTCCTACACCGTCGAAGACCTGTTGCCGGTCTGCGAAAAGCTCTCCATCCCCCTGGTCTACGATGTCCACCATCACCGCTGCAACCCCGACGACCTGACGGTCGCCGAGGCGACGGAAGCCTGCCTGCAGAGCTGGCGACAAGTCGGACGCGAAGCGCATTTTCATATTTCGTCGCCGAAGCACGGCTGGCAGGGAAAACCGAAACCGCATGCCGACTTTATCGATAAAAATGATTTTCCGGTAGAATGGAAGGAGCTCGACGCTACCATCGATGTTGAGGCCAAGGCGAAGGAATCAGCGGTGCTGAAACTGCAAAAAGATCTGGGACTGCCGCACTGGAGTGGCCCTACCTAGACCGACTGCCCCCTGGAAGGAGAAGCCCCATGAAGAGTATTGCAGAGGGAGACCTAGCGCCCGATTTTTCCAGCACGGATCAGAACGGCCAGCAGATTTCTATGGTCGCCTTTCGCGGTGAAAAGGCGGTGGTGCTCTTTTTCTACCCCGCCGACGAATCACCCATCTGCACCAGGGAGGCCTGCGCCTTCCGCGACGCCTACCAGGACTTTACCGACGCCGGGGCTGCGGTCATCGGAGTCAGCTCCGATTCCATCGAGAGCCACCAGCAGTTCGCCTCCCATCACCGACTCCCCTTTCATCTGCTCAGCGACCGGGACGGCAGCCTGCGCAAGGCCTTCGGCACCCCCAAGTCGCTGGGGCTCCTTCCGGGTCGGGTGACCTACGTCATCGACCCCGAGGGGGAGGTACGCCACGTCTTCAGCGCCCAGCTCGCGGCCGACCGCCACGTGCAGGAGGCCCTGGCCACCCTCAGGGAGATCGCCGGGCAGAAGGACTAGCCCTGACTCACATCTGAGGACGTCCACCAAATTACGCCGCACCTCACCGTTAAGGCCGGCCTTGGTAAAAAAGTGAATGATTGCATCATGGCATGCATCCCTCTTCCGGTCCTTTGCGAACACGACTGAATGACAGGGCAGGGTCCCTCGAGCCGATTATCTCTCCCCTAAAAGCTTGTCCCTGAATCCTTGATTTATAGGATCCTCTCCGAGCCAGATGCCGAAGTAGGCTACCGCAAAGTCGGTCCCCGTAATGACCCCCAACGGTCGATTGTTCAGTCTGAGTTCGGTTCCGATTCCAGGGCTGTAGGTCAGGCTGTAGCGATCCCCCGGCGCCACATCCCGGAACAGTTGGTAGAGGGCATTCAAGCGGTCTTCGAGTGCTTGTAACTCTTTGGGCGAAAGGTAACGTCTCAGCAGGTGATCTGAGGAATCGGCGAAATCCTGGGCTTTTATCTCGCGAAAATATGCGAGTTCAAGCCGTTTCGGAATGTCGTCGGTCCAGGACCGCCCCGGATACCGTTCCGGCAGGTAGAAAGCGCCGGCATAGACGTCGAACAGCATCGCCCACTTCAAAACGGCAACCCCTCGAAGGTTCAACTCTGCTTGATCAACGATCACGGTATCGGCAAATATTACGTCTTTGATTTCTGCAGCATGGCCGATGGAGGTCATGGCCACCAGCAGAGCGCCGAACACCCAAATACTATTACTTCGTCTCATTTTCGATCGCATCATCTTTGCGCCTATTCCGTGTCGGTCCTCTTTATCATCATAGCAGAGGAACTCCTGATTCTGCTCACGGGCAATAGCGGACGTCCCACTTGAGTTAACAAATAGCCAATAACATTGCGAAACAAACCTGAGCGGCTAAACTTTTTAAAATCCGGAATATGCCGGAAGTGAGAGTCGATTGTGCTCATCATGCGGCTGCGACAGGTCAATTAATGGATGTTTTCCTTCTTGCGCTGAGTGTCTTGCTGGTTTTCATGACCGCGGTCTTTGCCCTGGCCATGTACCTCAAGGACAACAGCATCGTCGATGTCGCTTACGGTCTGGCGTTTACCCTGGCCTGCTGGGCCGCATATCTCAGCTTTGGCAGCGGCCATCCCCGGCAGGTTCTCGCCCTGGCCCTGGTTACGGTGTGGGGTGTGCGCCTGGCGGCTCACATCTATATGCGCAAAGGCGGCGACGGGGAGGACTTCCGCTATCGCAAGTGGCGCCAGGAGTGGGGCAAAACCTTTGTCTGGCGCAGTTTCCTGCAGATCTTCATGCTGCAGGGCGCGGTGGTCTTTGTCGTGGCCCTGCCGGTACTGTTGCTCATCAACCATCCCGGACCTGCCCTCGGCCCATTGGACCTGCTCGGCACATTGGTCTGGCTGTTCGGCTTCGGTTTCGAGGCCGTCGGTGACTGGCAACTGCTGCGGTTCAAGAAGAACCCTGCCAACCGGGGCCACATCATCCAGACCGGCCTTTGGCGCTTTACCCGCCACCCGAACTACTTTGGTGAAGCCACGCTCTGGTGGGGACTCTTCCTGATCGCCCTTAGTGCCCCTTACGGTACGGCGGCTATTCTCAGCCCGCTGCTGATCGCCTTCCTGCTGCTGAAGGTCTCCGGGATACCGATGCTCGAAGCCAAGTACGAGGGAAATCCCGAATTCGAAGCCTATAAAGAGCGGACCCATGCGTTCTTCCCGTGGTTCCCCAGGTCAGGATAAATCAATGACGCTGACACCGGACAAGGCTGCTCGAGATCAGAACATCGCCGTGGTCGGGGGCGGGGTGGCCGGAATCGTTGCCGCCTACCTGCTGCAGCAGCACCACGAGGTCACCCTGTTCGACCAGAATGACTACCTCGGCGGCCACACCCATACCATCAAAATTGCTGAAGGCCCCGATGCCGGGCTCGCTGTCGACACCGGCTTCATCGTCCTCAACGATGCGACCTATCCCCTGTTTCAGACATTTTTGAAACGGCTCGGGGTCGCCACCCGCGTCTCCGAGATGTCCTTCGGTTTCCAGTGCCGGCAGACCGGCCTGGTCTACGCCGGCACCGACCTCAACGGCTTGTTCGCCCAGCGGCGCAACCTG
>CALZIC010000355.1 GCA_945787285.1 uncultured Desulfuromonadales bacterium | reverse complement strand
AAAGAGGTCGGATATACGGCAGCAACCCTTTCCCTGTCTTGATCGCACAAAGCCCTTGCAAAAAGGGGGGAGACCATATACGGAAACGGCCCTTTTCCGCAATCTCGGCGTCAATCTGCGGCCTTGCTTGTGCGACGTACGATGTACGTCTCCGCGCAAGCCCTTGATTTCCTTGACCTTGCAAAAAATGGCTCGTTTCCCATATGAAAACTGCGCTAGTCCCATCCATAGTTTCCGGATGGAAACTAGCTAACCATGAACCGGACAAACCTTATGTTGCAAGTCCGGACAGTTTACTTGCTATCGATGCCCTGTTTGAGTTCACTTGACAGGGGACACTTCTTGGGCATAGCATACGTCTTATGTTTCGCGCCATCGCCTGCATATTACTCTTTTTCTCTCTCGTGACCCTCTCCGGTCTGGGCGCCACCGCCTCGGCTCTGACGTATCCCGAAGCCGGTGACGCCTGCTGTGATCATGGCGGGGAACCCGGCGGTGTGCCGGACCGGGACGAACCCTGCTCGGCGCCGGCGTGCCTCTGCCTTTTCTGTCTGAGCCTCGACCGAAGCAGTCCCCTCGTATACCGCTTTCTGCCCGTCGGATCCAAATTCTTTTTCGCCCCCCTGCGGCTTCTTTATTCTTGCGCCTTCGTAAGTCCCATCGAGTATCCCCCCGAAACGGCCTGAGTTCCGGCTTTCGTCCCATATAGCCTGCCCTTGACGCACCGAGCCTGGCGCCTTTCCGCGCCCTCTGCGGCGGTGCGCGCAATGGCATCCAGGCATCCACCTGTCCCATAAAAAGGAAACTAGCATGAAAAAATTGCTTCTGGTCGGCGTCGCGCTGGCCATCGGTATCACCGTCGGTATCACCGCATTCCGCCCCGCAGCGGCCACGGCCCTCAATGTAAACGAAGTCGGGTCCGATCCCGGCGCCTTCGTAGGCACCATCACCTTAGCTGGCGTAACCGCCGGGTTAGCCCCCAATGACAAGACCCTTTTCGGCATCATGGATCTGAAGGAGCTTCAGTGTAACAGCGCCAACTGCAACAAGATCATTCTGCCCGTTCGCTACAAGGGGGAGCTGCCTTCCCTCGGCGACGAGGTGCGGGTGACCGGCACCTTCGTCCCCGCGGGAAAGGGATACTTTTTCGCTTCAGAGCAGGTCGAAGTGGTGCGCAACCACAAGCTTGGGGGCTAGTCGATGAACATCTCCAAAATGGTTGTCAAAAACCTCACCCGGCGGCGGGGGCGATTCATCTTCACCCTCATGGGGATCACCATCGGCATCGCCTCCGTGGTCACCTTTCTCGCCCTGGGCGGGAGCCTGAAGAGCGAAATCGAAAGGGAGTCGGCGGCTCTCGGGGCCAACCTGGTCGTCACCCCCAAGGGGTCCTGCGCCTATGAGCAGGTCTCCATTCTGACCGGCGAGCAGCTCCCCACCACCATCACCAAAGAGGAAGTGGAGAAGATCCGGGGCATCGAAGGCCTGACCGCCATCCCCTTTCTCACCGGGACAACTGCTCTGCAGAACCGACCCGTTTCCGTCATGGGGATCCTCCCGGAGCAGACGAAGGCCTTCAAGGCGTGGGAGATTGCCGAGGGGAGCTACTTTCCCGAAGGTCAGGAAGACGGAGCCGTGATCGGATCGGTGGTCGCCTCCCAGTTCGAATTGGGGCCAGGCGCAGAGTTGAGAATCCGCGGCCAGCAGATTGGGGTGCAGGGCGTGCTCGAAGAGACGGGGGGCAAGGATGACGTCACCATCTTCCTGCCCCTGGCTTCGGCCCAGCGCATCTACGAGCAGGGGGAGCTCGTCTCCTATGTGGCGGTGCGCGTCGACGACCTCTCCCAGGTGGAGAATTACGCCCTTAAGATCAAGGATACGGTCAGCCTCGGCGTCGTCTCCGACAAGCAGATGCTCAAGTCGGTTCTCGGCATCGTCGGCACGGTCAACATCACCCTGCAGCTGATTGCCGCGGTGGCCGTTCTCGCGGCTGCCTTCGGCATCGTCAACACCATGATGACCGCCACCTACGAGCGCCGGCGCGAGATCGGCATCCTCCAGTCTTTGGGGGCGCGGCGCCGGACCATCTTCACCCTCTTCCTCCTCGAGTCGGGGGCCTACGGCGTGCTCGGCGGCCTGGCAGGGGCTGTGGGGGGCCTGCTCTTCTCGGCCCTTGCCGCTCCCCACATCGGTCAGAACGCCGTCACCTCCTTCGTCAAGGGATCGGGGACAGGCGCCATGTTCGACCCCCTGATCATCGTCGGAGCCATCTTCTTTTCCGCCGTCGTGGCAATTCTCGCCGGACTCTATCCCGCCTGGATGGCGGCCCGGCTCACCCCCGTGGAGGCCATCAGCTATGAGTGACGTCATTATCCGTACCGAAAACGCCGCCAAGATCTACGGCTGCGGCCCGGCAGCCACCCATGCCCTGCGGGGGGTGAGCCTGACCATACCCCGGGGATCCTTCACCTGCATTGTCGGACCCTCGGGACACGGCAAGAGCACCCTCATGCATCTGCTGGGCGGTCTCGACCGGCCGACTTCGGGCTCCGTCGTAGTCGACGGCGCCGACCTTGCCGGGCTGGCCAACTCGGATCTGGCAAGGCTGCGTTCGGAGAAAATCGGTTTCGTCTTCCAGTTCTTCAACCTGCTGCGGCACCTCACAACGGCGGAGAACGTGGAGACGGCCATGATGTTCGGCGGCCTTGCGGAAAAGGAGCAGGCCCGGCGGGCCCGAGAGCTTCTTGCCCAGGTCGGGCTGGCCGACAAGGCCGACGCCCGGCCCTCCGAGCTCTCCGGCGGCCAGCAGCAGCGGGTCGCCATTGCCCGGGCCCTGGCCAACGACCCGGATATTCTGATGATGGACGAGCCGACCGGCAATCTCGATTCCACTGCCGAGGCCGAAATCCTCGACCTGCTGCTGAGCCTGCAGGAGCAGGGGAAGACCCTGGTCATGGTCACCCACAATAACGAGATCGCCCGGCGCGCCGGGCACCTTATCGAGGTGCGAGACGGCCTCCTTAGCGCCGCGGCATGAAAAAGACCGGCCTTTCCACCTGGGGAAAGGCCCGTTTTCCGTCTTCCTCTTGCCGTGACGCAATACTTAAAAGCAAGAGCCTCCAGGTCGCTGCGACCTGGAGGCTCTTGCTTTTGCCAAATTGGCTTGCTCAACCCCCTTG
>CALZIC010000354.1 GCA_945787285.1 uncultured Desulfuromonadales bacterium | reverse complement strand
CGGCCTCCACCGCCGATATGGCCTGCCGGCGGTCTTCGTAAATGTTGCCGGTGGCCACGATCAGGTAACGCCAGGGCTGGCGGGGCAGGGGGCAGGCCTGCTGCTTGAGTCGTTTGCGCTGGCGGGTGGCGTCGAGCCTGGAGACCGCCTCTGCGGCCAGAAGTTGTTCCCGCGCCTGGATCTGTTCCTGAGGGATGGTGGCGGCCCGGGTAAATTTCAGCTTCCTCTGCGCGATCCGGTTGGCGGTTTCCTGAACTCCCTTGCCGCAGCTCAGCAGGGCGCCTGCGAAAGGACGCGATATGCCTCGGGGCAGGCCGTTTTCTTCCTTCAGGATATCGACCACCCGGTTGGCGATTGGGGTTCCATCTTTGTCGATCCCGTCCACTCCGTAGAGGCGCAGCACCGTCCGTTCGACCGAGGCGGAGGAGTGGCGGTCGATGAAGAGCTGCACCTGGTCCGCGATCTGGTCGGCCAGCTTTTTCAGGTGGGCAACCTGCTGAAGGTCGAGGGGGATGGTGGCCATCGCGGATCCTTTCTGATAGTTCCTGAGGTACTATTTTACCATGGGGAAAGGGTGCCGCGGACATTCATGGGAAAATGCACAATGAGGGATGTCTGCAGTCCCCACTCTCACGTGAGGCTGACGGATGACCCGGGGGCGCAGTTCGCCGCTAATCTTTACCCTCTGTGGGACTATTCCCCTCGCTCTTCGCCGCCCTTTCCCGGCGTTTACGGACGGACCCCGATCCCGGGAAAAAATCGACCACAGTGATATGATTTTTAGTATGGGAATTCAAATCTCGTGGTTTTGATGATGAATGCACGTCTGCAAGTCGTAATCGACCAACATGGAACACCCATTTATGCAACGAAGCTAGTGATTCCCTTTTGAGAGGTCACATCAGACCATTGCATGGGTTGCCAAGTGCGGACAGTATTTAGCCCACCACCCTGGAAATGACCTTGGTAAAGGTCATAATCATTCGTTTCAAGAACGCCTGAAATAGGGAACTTTCCGATGGAAAGCCTGGCCCTTGTCATTGTCGCTCTCAGTATTCTGACCTTCGGATTGATTTCCGGGCGCGTGCAAAAAAGTGTCATTACCGCGCCAATTGTGTTTGTCGTTTTCGGCCTGCTGGTAAGCCAGGAAGGGCTGGGACTGCTGGAATTCGACATCGGCAACCGGTTTATTCATCTCCTGGCTGAAATCACCCTGGTTCTGGTGCTTTTTACCGATGCGGCTCGCATCGACCTGCGTGCCCTGCGCCATGAACACAATCTGCCGGTGCGTCTGTTGGTCTTCGGCTTACCCCTGGCCATCATTTTTGGAGCGCTGGTCGCCACCGGTCTGTTCGAAAACCTGTCCATCTGGGAAGCGGCCATCCTGGCCGTCATCCTCGCGCCCACCGACGCGGCCTTGGGCCAGGCCGTGGTCGGCAGTCCGTTGGTACCGGTGCGCATCCGCCAGGCGCTTAACGTTGAAAGCGGGTTGAACGACGGTCTGGTGCTGCCGGCGCTTCTGATCACCCTGTCCCTGGCCGCCGCCACCGGGCAGGGGGAGAATGCTGGATTCTGGGTGCAGTTCATCGCCCTGCAACTCCTTCTTGGTCCGCTGGTGGGTATCGGCGTCGGCTTCCTTGGGGGGAAACTGGTCGAACTCGGGGGGCGCAGCGGCTGGATGAACCACACCTTTCAGGACCTCTCGGCCCTGGGCCTGTCGCTGCTTGCTTTTGCCGGTGCCGACCTGGTCGGTGGTAACGGTTTTATCGCCGCCTTTTGTGCCGGGCTGACTCTGGGCAACTGTTCCCGAGCTATTTGCGAGTGCCTGTACGAGTTTGCCGAGGCCGAAGGACAGCTGTTGACCCTGATGATCTTCATGATCTTTGGGGCGGTGATGGCACCTATGGTCCTGGGTCACTTAACCTGGCAGATCGCTCTGTACGGCCTATTGAGTCTGACGGTAGTCAGGATGGTGCCCGTGGCGGCGAGCCTTTTGGGTGCCCGGCTGCAAAGGGATACGGTGCTGTTCCTGGGCTGGTTCGGGCCGCGAGGCCTGGCCTCGATCCTTTTCGCTCTGCTGGTCGTCGAAGAATCAAGCCTGCCCGGTCGCGAGGAGATTCTTGTAATCGTTGTGGTGACGGTACTGTTCAGCGTGTTTGGGCACGGGATGACCGCTTACCCTGGGGCTAAGTGGTACGGCAGACGGGTCGAAAAGTACGGGCAAAAACCGAGCACAGGAGAAACTCGGCCGGTTTCGGAAATGCCTGTTCGTCTTCCCTACCATGAAGCAGAAAAGGGGAATTGAAGACCTTCGAAATGTCTCCAATGGCCCGGGGAAAAGGCCTTATCCACAAGCTTTTACAAAACTTTACCCCTGGGGATTTCGTCTGAAAACTCACCCCTGGAGGCACGATTTGGCCCGTCTGGATTTGCCGTGACTTATACGACACCTTCCAGGGGCATTCTGATTGCCAGTTCAGATGGCCTTTTCTCATAATGGAGCCGACCATGAGTCATTATGTTGATGAACAAGATGCGCACTTGAGGCAGGACCTGGCTGAAAAGCTCAAGCGAGCCGAAAAGGACGCACGGCGCAAGGCGGTCCAGGAGCGTGATCGTTTCAAAGGGCTGCAGATCAAACCAACGGCTTCCTTCTATGATGAGGCCGAGAAAAAGGAGCCGGGCGAAGACAACTGGGTCGGACTGGGCTTTGATATCCATCCCCAAGTTGCCTTTGCCTCGACCGTGTTCCTGGTGGCATTTATCCTGTTGACCATCATGTTCCGTGACCAGGCCAGTCTGTTTTTCAGCGCGGCGATGTCATTCATCACCAGCACATTCGGCTGGTTCCTGGTTCTCGCCACCAACATATTCATTCTTGCAGCTATCTTTTTTGCTTTCAGCCGGTTCGGCAAGATTCGTATCGGCGGTAACGATGCTAAACCGGAATTTACCACGGCAGCCTGGTTTGCCATGCTGCTCAGCGCCGGCATGGGGATCGGGCTCATGTTCTGGAGTGTCGGCGAGCCGATGTACCATTACAGCTCACCATCACCGATGTTCATTGGCGTTGAGGCTGGCACGCCGGAGGCGGCCCAGGCGGCCATGGGGATCACCTATTTTCACTGGGGTGTCCACCCCTGGGCCATCTATGCGATCGTTGGACTCGGGTTGGCGTTTTTCGCCT
>CALZIC010000353.1 GCA_945787285.1 uncultured Desulfuromonadales bacterium | reverse complement strand
CTTCGGGCTTCGGGATGTCGAGTTCCCGGTCGCGGTGCTGCTGCGGTCGAACTTCGACGTAGACCGGTTTTTTCTCAGGGGCCGGAAACAGGCCTCGTTGCGGCATCAGGTAGAGGAACACCAGATGAAGCAGCAGGGAGAGCGCAATAAAGGTCAGCAGCAGGGTATTGGGTCGGTGATGAAGATTCATGGTCCTGTCGGTGGTGATCGTTGCCGCCTGGGAGGCTCCCATTATACATGATGACCAGGGGATGGAACAGGAATGATTCGACGCCCCGCCTCCTTCCGGGAAATGGTTGACCGGCCAGGGGGGTTCGGGTATAAATGGACAAAATTCAAAACCGTGTTTTGGAGGAGTTGACATGCATTTAGTTGATCAGATCAAAGCCAAGGCTCGCCAGAGCCTGCAGACCGTGGTCCTTCCCGAAGGATACGACGACCGGATGGTGCAGGCCGCCGGGCAGATCGTCAAGGACGGCCTGGCCAATGTTGTCCTGCTGGGCAATGCCGAAACCCTGCAGAGCAAGGCGACCGAGCTCGGCGCCTCGCTTGAGGGGGTGACCCTGCTCGAGCCGAAAACCTCTCCCAAGCTCGGCGAGTATGTCGATGAGCTGGTAGAGATCCGCAAGAAAAAGGGGCTCAGTCGCGAAGATGCCGAAAAGCTTCTGACCGGAGAGGACAACCTGTACTACGGCGCCATGATGGTTCGCAAGGGGGACGCCGGCGGGGCTGTCGCCGGTGCCTTCAATACCACCGGCGATGTGCTGCGGGCCGCTTTCCAGGTGATCGGTACCGCTCCGGGGATGCGCACCGTCTCCTCGGTCTTCCTGATGGTTACCAAAACCCCCGAGTTCGGTGAGAACGGCGTCCTCTGTTTCGCCGACTGCGCCGTCAACCCCAATCCCGATGCCCAGGCGCTGGCCGAAATCGCCGTCAGCACCGCCCAGAGCTGCAAGAGCTTCCTCGGGGTCGATGCGCGGGTCGGCATGCTTTCGTTCTCCACCAAGGGGAGCGCCAAGCACGAGGATGCCGACAAGGTCCTCAAGGCGCTTGAAATCGCCAAGGGGATGGCCCCCGACCTGCAGATCGACGGCGAGCTTCAGGCCGATGCCGCCCTGCTGCCCAAGGTCGGCGCAAAGAAGGCTCCCGGCTCTCCCGTGGCCGGCAAGGCCAACACCATTATCTTCCCCGACCTCGATGCGGGCAACATCGGCTACAAGCTGGTCGAGCGTCTGGCTGGTGCCGAAGCGGTCGGCCCGATCATTCAGGGGCTGGCCAAGCCGGTCAACGACCTCTCCCGCGGCTGCTCCGTCGAGGATATCATCAGCGTCTCCGCTATCACCGCGGTTCAGGCGCAAGGGTAAAGTCTGTTCGACGTTCAAGGTTCCAAGTTCGACACAAATAGAAGGCCGGCGGATTATCCGCCGGCCTTTTGATTTGTGACAATTGTAGGGTGGGCTGTGCCCACCATTTTTACTACCCACGGACTACTGTCCACTGTTCACAATCTTTTCAACAAGCCACTCGCCCAGGAAAGGCCGACACCGAAGCCGCAGATGGCGATGGTTCGGGCCTCTTTGTGGAGCTCGTCCGCGAGCAGGATAGGGAGGGTCGACGAGACGGTGTTGCCGTAGTCATAGGTCTTATAGGGGGCTTTTTCAAGGGGGATGCCCAGCTTGTCGGCGATCGTTTCGACGATGATCTTGCTCCCCTGGTGAAAAAGGAACAGGTCGATGGCATCGAGAGCGATGTCGTTTTTCTCGGCGAGCAGGCGGATGTCGCCTGGAATGGTTTTGGCGGCGAAATTGAATACTGCCCGGCCGTTCATAAACAGGGTGCCGTCGTTGCAGATGAGCTTTTCATGCTCGACGCCGAGGGTTCCGAAGGTGAATTTCTGCGAAACCAGCCGAGGGGTGTCGGATATCAGGGTGGCGGCCGCGGCATCGCCGAAGAGGAGCGCGGTGTTCTTGTCGTTGGGATCGACAACCTTGGAGTACGGGTCGGCGGTGATGATGATGCCCTTTTTCATGCCGTTGGCCGCCATGAAGGCCTGAAAGACGGAGAGGGCGTAGACGAAGCCGGAGCAGCCGAGGGAAATGTCGAAACAGGCGCACTGGGGCGAGAGGTCGAGCTTGCCGTGGACCATGGCGGAGACATGGGGAATGTTGCGGTCGGGGTTCTGGGTGACGACCACGACCGCTTCGATGTCCTCTTTTTCGAGTGCCGTTTTTCGACCCAACTCTTCAAAAGCCTTGACGCACAGGTCGGACGTCTCTTCATCGGCACTTTTGAGTGAGACCTGCTTGACACCGATCTTCTGCTCGATAAAGTGATCATCAATGCCGAACTGCTCTTTCCGCTGGTAGTTGGATATGCGTTCAGTCGGAATGTAATAACCAATCTCTTCAATGCCAAGCATTTCTACCTCCGGAGTGCACAGGCTTCAGCTCGCCCGCTGTGTAACTTAGACGCCGTTTCTATAAAGAAGAAGACCGACGGCAGCACCATCGGTCTTCTGTACCTCAAATGAATCCTTTGAGTGCCAGTGATTACTGGCGCTGGAATTCTTTGGTGGAAAAGCTGTACTCGAAGTTCATGTGGTCGGTGTAGGTTCCCTCGAGAATCGCAGCCACATCTTCGGTGAACACCAGCTCTTCGTCGGTCGGGATGACAAAGACCTTGACCGGGGAATCAGGGGTGGTGATGACGCTTTCCTTTTTGCGGGTCATGGTGTTGCGGTTGACTTCCTTGTCGAGATGAATGCCCATGAAGTCGAGGCCCTCAAGGGCCTTTTCACGAATCAGCCAGCCCATTTCGCCGACGCCGGCAGTAAAGACGACGGCATCGATGCCGCCGATGGCCGCGGCATAGGAGCCGATGTATTTTTTGAGCCGGTAGGCTTCAATCTCCAGAGCCAGGGCGCAACGCTCGCATCCCTCTTCGATTCCCTCAATAATGTCGCGGCGGTCGGTATACTGCCCGGTGATCCCGAGGACACCCGATTTCTTGTTGAGAATGGAGTCGATCTCTTTGGGCGTGTACCCTTCCTGCTCCTGAATGAAAGCGGGGATGGCCGGGTCTATATCGCCGCAGCGGGTTCCCATGACGGCCCCTTCGAGGGGGGTCAGGCCCATGGAGGTGTCGACAGAAACGCCCCCCTTGATGGCGCTGTGCGAAACACCATTACCGAT
>CALZIC010000352.1 GCA_945787285.1 uncultured Desulfuromonadales bacterium | reverse complement strand
AGTCTTCACCGAAACCATCTTTAATAAGGTTCCCAAGTGCAGAGAAAGCGGCGTCGGCATCTGCGCCGTCCGCCGAAACAACGATTGTCGAGCCTTTGGGAGCAGCCAGCATCAAAATGCCCATAATGCTTTTTCCATTGACTTCAACACCGTCTTTTTCAAGGGTAACATCTGCCTTAAAACGGTTGGCCGTTTGAACGAACTGGGCGGCAGCCCTGGCGTGGAGCCCGAGCCGGTTAACTATAGTGAACGTCTCTTTATGCATTCCTTTTCCTTTGACTTCTCTTCTGTCAATCGCCCCTGGACGACCAACCTACCCTCCGCGGGCGACAAGAACGCAGACCGTGGCCGCGGATAAACTAAGAACCAGGGTTGAAACTCCTTTTCTGGACAACCACCCGATCAGGCCGATAACAGGCAAGGCCAACCAGCCAAAACCGATATCGAGATGCTCCTGCTTCAGACACTGGTAGACAATCAGCGCACTGAACCCGCCAAGAAGCACGATCGTCGTCTCCTTGCAGCGCACGGCAAGGTCGGGAAGATGATAACGCTGAATCTGCCCGGTGATTCTCAGCCCGAGCGAAACACCCCGAAACAGCCCGCCCAGACGAAAAAAGAGATGCGGCAGGTTAAACAACAGCAGAAAGACGACCGGGGCCCAGAGAGATCCGCAAACAGCCAGGTAAAGGGCCACACAGGCGGCCAGCGGTCGGAGCCCCCCCCAGAAGAAGGCGTCTCCCATGGCTGCATAGGGCGCCATGATCATCCCCTTGAACTCCTGCACATCGATAATATCAGAAACGCCCTTTACCTTCTGTTCTTCCAGGGCGATTGTCGCCCCCAAAACGGTAGACGCCATAAACGGATGAGTATTGAAATACTCCAGATGGCGCAAATAACTTTTCTTCAAAGCCTCGCCGTCATAAAGACGGCGCAGCGCAGGCGCCAGGGTATAAAGGACTCCAAGGCTCTGCAACCGCTCGAAATTCCAGCTGGCCTGCAGCAGGAACGAACGGAAAAAAACTCCAATCAACAGTCTCCGCGGCCATTTCAATCGAGTCATATTTAAACCCATATCCGCGAGACCTTTCCGGCAAATAGCGCAAGTCATTGAACTGCCAAAGGGATCCTAAAATCACCGAGTAACCTATGGGTGAACCTCAGATTTTTTGAACCCCTTATTCAGGCCAAGCACTAACACTCTTTATCCACCCCAGTCTCGCGGATCTGGGTTAAATTACACCAGCCAGAGGAGCAACAGCGCCGCCGAAAAAGACGCGATAAAGAGCACCTTGCCGCGGGTCACATGGCCTGTCCCCAGAATGATGGCCACCCCGACGAGAGGGAAAGCCACCTTCAACCAGTTGCCGGCCTCGGAGAAGGGACCCTGCAGATAGGGCCAGGAAAAGTGAAGCACCCCGGCGCCTAAAAAGACAATAACGACAAAGGTCGCCAAGGACGATGCAGCAAAATGCAATAGCCCCTGCAAATGACAGTTCTCCGCGTCCCGAAAACGCCCTTCGGTGACCGCATTTTCAGCCTTGTGAAGGAGTCGCCCGTTGTAGTGCCGAACCATCCTGTCAAAGGCCTGGCCGATCTTCCCGATCGGCAGCGCCACCATGACCGCCAGGAGAGTGAAGGGCAGCCCTGACGCCCCCTCCAGGGGACCCAAAGTGACGGCTAAAGCCACGGCGGAAATCGCCACCTGCGTATCATCGGGGGGGATCGCCGCACCGACCGGCAGGCGCCCGAGCCAGAGAAGTTCGACCATGGCGCCGATATGCAAGCCGGTCAGCGGATCACCCAACAGCCATCCGGTCAACGGTGCTGCGACGATCGGCCGTGAAATCATCAGCTGCAGGGCAGCCGTTCGGTCGAGGCCGGCGATAATTGAAACACAGCCTGCCAGCAGAAAGTCGGATACGGCCATCTCACCCACGCAAGTGCCGGACGAGTTTCTTCCAGCCAACTTCCTTGTCTTTGGGAATACACTGGGAGACGATCCGAACCCCGCTTTTTTCGAGGGCGGAGAGATGTTCGATATCCAGGTCATCGAGCGCGATCGTACAGGAGACCCGTTCCTTGCCTGCTGCGGCGTGCATATTACCGAGATTGAGCGTTGGAAACCGGACCCCGGTATCGAATACGCCCTGAGCATCTTCAGAACTCTCCATGAGCAGAAGAACCCGCTTCGAGTCGAGCTCCCGGGACGCTAAAAGTTCACCGACCTGTTCAATTGGGGCGATTACAACCCTGATAGTTCTGGGAACCGCCGCTTCCATCAGCACCTTTTGCAGGGACGATCCAGCCACCCTGTTGTTGGCCACCACAATGCATTCCGCCTTGACATGGGGCACCCAGGCCTCTAGAACTTGCCCATGAATCAAGCGGTTATCAATGCGCGCAAGGACAATACTCATGAAGACAAACCATCGGTCAGGAAGTTATCTGTTCAGAAAGTCACTCGCCAGGGAGATACTCTGCCCCCCATAGGCTTTGAGCAGACCTGCCAGTTCGGTAAGGGCGATGCCGTCCTGACTGTTGAAAAACTTGAGCACCATCGGAAGGTTGACGCCGGTCAACACTTCAATATTTTCAGAGGAAATATTTTCAGAGGAAAGAAACGAAAGGCTGATGTTTGAGGGGGTTCCTCCAAACATGTCGGTCATTATGAGAACCCCTTCGCCATCCCCTCCGACAGCTTCAATAGCTCGCTCAAGGCAGATGCGAATTTGCTCGACACTATCTTCCCGGGCTACACAGACCGATCGGGCATTTCTAGCCGGCCCTATAATCATTTCCGAGGCCCGGATAAACTCTTCAGCCAACCGGGAATGGGTGGCAATAACCAGTCCGATCATGTTCTACCCCTTGGAGACATCCCGATGGACAACCTCAAGCGTCACTTCCTTGTCGGCGAACCAGATGGCCAGCGCCTCTACAATCGCCACGCTGCGATGCCGCCCGCCGGTGCAACCGACTGAAATGGTCAGGTAGCTCTTTCCCTCCCGCTGGTACTGAGGGAGCAGAAAGGCGAAAAGATCCTGGAAGCGGGTGAGGAAATCGTGGCTTTCATGCTGTTGAAGGACATATTCGCTCACCGGTTGGTCCTTTCCGGTCAACGGCCTTAATTCGGGAATAAAGTGGGGATTGGGCAAAAAGCGGACATCCATGACGACGTCCGACTCCGAAGGAATGCCGTAACGAAATCCGAACGACTGCAGCTTCAGAACAAGGGGCAGCAGCCCCTGCTCCCCCCGGACCGTGCATACCACCTTATCCCGCAGCTGATGAGGGGTGAGAAGGGTCGAATCGACAATCACCGTAGCCTGGGACCGCAGACCGGCGAGAAGTTCGCGTTCCCTGCGGATGCCGGAGGCGACACCGGACTCGAGTCCCAGCGGGTGGCGGCGGCGGGTTTCAGAATAGCGGCGCACCAAGGCGTCGTCGGAGGCATCGAAAAAGTAGATTTCGAGGACGTAGCCGGACTCGCGGACCAGGTCGAGCGTTTTTTCGAAACCGGCCAGAAAGTCGCGGTTGCGCACATCGATAACGACGGCAACATCGGCGGTAAATTGCACGCCCTGCTCAGCCAGTTCGAGAAAACGGGGAAGCAGGGCCAGGGGCAGGTTATCGACGACGAAAAAACCTTCATCTTCAAGCGCCCGGGCCGCCGAGCTCTTGCCCGACCCTGACAGGCCGGTGATAATGATGACGCGCTTGCGGCTACTCAAGATTGTCTCCGATGATGCAGTGGGAGTGGAGCCAGGCGGTTTCAGCCATCCGCTTTTCGAGCCGGTCCTGAAATTCGCGGGCGCTGTGGTAGCCCATCTCTTTAAGGAGTTGATTGCGGGCGGCCACCTCAACGATCGAGGTCATGTTCCGTCCGGGCCTGACCGGCAATTTCAGGAGGGGGATATCAATGTCAAGCAGGCGGTACGACTCTTCTTCAAGTCCGAGCCGGTCGTATTCAACGCTTTCCTGCCACTCGACGAGCTCAATTGCCACATCGATTTTCTTTCGCTCGCGGATCGACGCCACCCCGAACAGGTGTTTGATATTGATGATGCCAAGCCCGCGGATTTCCATGTGGTAGTGAAGAAGATCACTCCCTTCGCCGAATAGAACGGCCGGCAGCTTCATGCGAACCTTGACGACGTCGTCTGCCACCAGGCGGTGTCCCTTGAGAACGAGATCTAGGGCGACCTCGCTTTTGCCGATGCCGCTCTTGCCGAGCAGCAGTACCCCGACACCGAGAACATCGACCAGGACCCCATGAACGGTGGTCTGGGGAAGAAGGCGCTCTTCGAGGAACTGGGTAACCAGGGAGATAAACTTGGAGCTTTGGTGCTGGGTAAGAAGCAGGGGAATGTTATATTTCTCTGCCTTGTCGATCAGCATCTGGGGGGGCGTCTGCCCCTTGGTGATAATCAGGCAGGAAATTTTCAGTTCGCAGAGTTGCCGGAGGTTGGCTTCGGCCGTGTCGCCAGGAAGCTGGTTGAGGTAGCTCAGTTCGGTCGAACCAAGCACTTGAATGCGGTCCGGGTGAAGGTTGGTGGTATACCCTGCCAGGGCAAGCCCGGGCTTCTGAATGCGGGGGGCCTGGATCATGTTTTCCAGACCCTGCTCCCCGGCCAGCAGCTCCAGATCAAGACCAGCCTCGGCCTCTCCCAACAATTCTTGGATACTCAGTCCAGCCATGCCCATCCGACTCTTTGAGGTTCCCGAAGCGGAAACAATTCGTCTGAACGCCCTGTCACGGGCAACATTGATTTACTGTTGGTCCTCTTCGACGATGATATGATAAATCTCCTCGGCACCGGGGGCGTCAAGAAGGCGTTGGCGCACGTCGGCGTTTTTCAGCAGCTTGGAAATTCTGGCCAGGGTCTTGAGATGAACCCCGACAGACTCTTCAGGCGCCACGAGAAGAAAAAAGAGATGGGCGGGTTTGCCATCCATGGAGTCAAAATCAACCCCCTCCCGGCTCCTGCCGAACGAAAGGAGCAAGGAGTCCAGGTTTTTCAACTTGCCATGGGGAATAGCCACCCCTTCACCGATGCCGGTGCTGCCAAGACGCTCACGTTCCTGAAGAACCCTTACAACCTCATCGCGATCAAGGTTTCCGGCCACCTTGACAACGGAGGCGGTCAATTCAGTCAGCGCCTCGTTTTTGGATGCCGCCATGAGGTCGCCGATAATGGCTTCTGGTTTCAATAAATCTGCAATCTTCATAACCTGCCAAACAACCGTTTCAAGAAACAATAAATGTTAAATGCCCGGGAAAGGATAAATCCTTCCCCGGGCCGGCAAAGAGCGCGATTATTTGTTGTCCGGCACAATCAGTCCGTAATTTCCGTCTTTACGACGGTAGACAACGTTGATCTCTTCGGTGTTGGAATCGGTGAAAACCAGAAATTCCTTGTGGAGAAGGTCCATCTGCATGACCGCTTCTTCTACGGCCATCGGCTTCACGTTGAAACTGCGGCTACGCACGATGGTCGGCTCGACAGAACCTTCATCGATGCTTTCGGCGGCAAAGACGGTCTTCTGAATCTGGCGCTCACGCCCGGAAGCCGGCTTGTGTTTTTTCAGCTTTTCCTTGTAGCGCTTGAGCTGACGCTCAATTTTGTCGGCCATGCCGTCGGGCTTTATGGCGGATTTTTTTCTCGACCGACAGGACAACCTGGCCATCGATCGGCTCATCGACGTACTTTTTTACACGAGCGATTTTTTCCTCGACGTAAGCCCGAACCGGCTCGCTGACTTCCATATGTCTGAATGTTACATCAATTTGCATACTTGAAAACCTCCTGATGATAGTTCCCATTCGGGACGTAGCTGATAGAACCTGGATGGGTGAGATCGGGCGGGAAAAGAGTGCAAGTGCTTGGCCTGAACTAAGTGTTTCAAAAAATCTGAGGCGCACCCATAGGTTCGTCGGTGATTTTTTGAACGCTTAGGCAGGTCAATGACTTGCGCTATTACCCGGTCTGAACTCACTTATTCAGGTTTAATTCGAGTATATCGCCAGATCGACGAAATAACCAGAATCCAGAATTAGAAAAGACGTTTTCGCTCGGTCGAAGAGCCGAGCCCCAGCATTTCCCGATATTTGGTGACGGTGCGTCGTGCGATATCTATCCCCTG
>CALZIC010000351.1 GCA_945787285.1 uncultured Desulfuromonadales bacterium | reverse complement strand
AGGCGAACCCGCCCGGTGGTCTTCAGCAGCCCCTTGCGGATCGGTTCGGCCATGCCGTAGAGCACCTGGAACTCGTAGCGCTCTTCGGGCACCTTGAGCTCCAGGGCCATCTCCTGCAGGGCTGCAATGCTGCGGATGTTGTGGGAGCCGCAGGCCAGGTGGCAGATGTCGTGATTTTCAAGGAGAGTACGGGACAGGCGTTCGAAGGCGACATCCGACTCGGCCTTGCAGGTAAAGACCGGGGGCTCCCAGCTGTTCTGTTCGGCGATGACGGTTTCGTAATCCCAGTAGGCGCCTTTGACCAGGCGAATGGAGATTTCAACCCGGTTTTTGCGGGCCCAGCCGATGAGACCCTCCAGGTCGCGTTCGGTCTCTTTCAGGTAGGCCTGCAGGGCGAGGCCGAAATGAGGGTAGTCGGGGTATTCGAGGCGCAGGCGGCGGTAGACCTCGAGGATGATTTCGCGACTGCGGCTGCTTTCCATATCGATGCAGAGAAACCCGCCGACGGAGACGACCTTGTCCATGATCGGGCGCAGGCGGCTGCAGATCGCCGTGACCGACCCTTCGAGGTCCTGGGGGCGGGCCTGGGAATAGAGGGCGGTCGGTTTGACGGCGATATTGATTTTCGGCGCGTGGCCCCAGTCCAGCTCGCTGTCAGGGTCATCACCAAGGGCTTTCCAGCTCCGCTGCTGTTTGGCCAGTTCGTCGAGGAGGTTCAGGTAGGTTTTTACGTATGCTTCGGCGTCGTTTTCGCTGAGGGTGGCTTCGCCGAGGACGTCTAGGACAAAGGCGAAACCGTCCTTGCGCAGGCGGACGATGTTCTTGATGGTCTCCTCGGGGGTTTCGCCGACGATGAACTGGTTGGCCATGCTGCGGATGTTGCTGCTGATAAAGCGGTTCAGCAGGGTGGTGCCGATCTTGCCTCCCATGCCGGCGCGTTGCGCGCCCCAGCGCAGCACCTCGGGCATGTCCGAACCAGGCTCGCCGAAATACTCCCTCAGGTGGCGCTCCAGCGATTTCCCCGACTTGAGGGAGGGAAAGACATCGACGAAGCGGAACATGCGGATCTTGAAGTCCTCGTTCTGCATGCACCAGTCCATTACCTTCCCGGTCCAGTCCCCCTTGTTGAACAGCGAGGACTTTTCGCCTTTAACCGCAGCGAAAAAATCTTTTCCGCGTTTCACGATGCGGGCGTTCAGATCGTCCTTGTTCATGGTCCCTCCAGCCGTTTGCCTCTGCCAAAACATGGGCACGATGGCGATTTAGCCTGACGCCGGTGATTTTCATTTGTGTTCTTTATAGAGTTTACCAAAAGTTGAAAAGATTTTGCGGATATGGCGGAGAGGGGTCGCTGCGGGCAGATTCTCAGAAAAAATACTTGAGAAAAAAACCGCCGCTGTCGCCGGCCGAACCGAATTCGCTGCGGATTTCCGGGATGGGCGAGAGCGGCGCGGTCTGCGGTTTTCGGCCGAAGTTGGCGCTCCAGAAAAGCTGCAGCGAGGCGTTGTCGGAAAGGGAGATGTCGAGCAGGGGGCGCAGCAGAAAGGAGTCGTCGCCGAGGTTCCAGATCAGCAGGCCGCTGGCGGTAACGAGGGGGTGAAACTGGTAGGAGGGCGCCGCCAGCAGGTAGTGGCGGCCGGCGAGAAAGCTCAGCCCTTCCTGATACGGGGCTGAGAGGGCTGCGCGGGGATAATCCTCGGGCTCGGAGACCCCGGCGCCGTTGTAGAGGTACTGGGCGAAGAGGACCAGATCGTTTTCGAAGCGGTAGTCGATTTCGGCGGCGGCAATGGGGAAACGGTGGTGAATATCGCCCTCGGTTTTTCCGACATCGGTCCCCTCGAAATGGGCCGCTTCGGCCTTGAGGCCCATCCCTCCGACTTCGGTGGCGAACCCGAGGCCCGCCATGGGGCGGTTGCGCAGCCATCCGGTGATGCCGAGCAGGTCGATGCCGTCGACATTGTTTTCGATCGTGGCGAGGTAGGAATTGAGGTCCTGCTCCTGGCCGAAGACCGCGGTCAACCCTGCCTGGCCGCTGATGCCGAAGTAGCGGCTCAGCCGTACCGAATCGACCCCTGGGCGCACCTCGGTGTCGAGGGCATCGGGAGGGAAGGGGGCGATGATGTCGAGGGGGGAGAAGAGGCTGACCCTGCCGAAACCGACCGCCTGGCGGCCGAGGCTCCAGTCGAAACCGAAGGCGGTGCCGCGCAGGGTGAGCCGGTCGATCTGCAGAAGGTGGCTGTAGCGGCCTCCGTCGTTCCAGCTCTTCTCCATATCGAGCCGGCGGTTGGGGAAGTCGCGGGGGAGGAGGACCAGCCCCGGAGGATCGGAGTATCGAAAAACATCGGCGATGGAAAAATCGGCATCGGCCCAGCTGCCGAGGGGGGCGGAGAGGTCGAGGCGAAAGCGGTTGGAGGAGATTTCGCCCGATTCGCCTTCGAAGACGGGAGGATCCTGAATGTTCAGGTTGAGTGATTTGAGGTGCCCTCCCCAGCTGATATCGGGCATATCAGCCCTTGCGAGGGGGGGGCTCCAGCCCAGGCCCAGCAGCGCCATAAGAAGGAACCGGAGTCCTGTTGATTGGAGAAGAGGGCAGGCCATGTCTCCCCTTTCAGCCGTTGCGCACGAAATCGGAGACCAGCCGGCCGTCCTTGAGTTCGATCACACGGCGGGCCAGGGAAATCACCTGGGGGTCGTGAGAGCTGAAGACAAAGGTCGTCCCATCTTCCTCATTCAACTGGCGCATCAGCCGCAGCAGGTCTTCGCTGGTTTTGGAGTCGAGGTTGGCGGTCGGTTCGTCGGCCAGGATCACCCGCGGTTCGGCGGCCATCGCCCGGGCCACGGCGACCCGCTGCTGCTGCCCTCCGGAGAGGTCGCTCGGTTTGCGGTTTTCGAGCCCGCCAATGCCGAGTGCGGCAAAGAGTTCCTCGATGCGGGCGCGCCTTGCGCCCTTGTCCACTCCCTGAAGCATCAGGGTGAATTCGGCGTTTTCCGCCGCGGTGAGAACAGGGATCAGGTTGTAGGACTGGAAAATGAAGCCGATGTGGCGCAGCCGGAAGTCAGCCAGGGCCCGCACCGTGCTGCTGCTGACCTTTTTCCCGTCGATGGAAATCTCGCCGGATGTCGGCTGGTCGAGGCAGCCGATCAGGTTGAGAATGGTCGTCTTGCCGCTCCCAGACGGCCCGGCCAGCACGGTGAATTCCCCGGTTTCGATGCCCAG
>CALZIC010000350.1 GCA_945787285.1 uncultured Desulfuromonadales bacterium | reverse complement strand
CTTGGGAATATTTATGCCGAACATCCCGAGTTCCTTCAGACCCTCGAGGACTTCGGCCGGCACCTTCTTTTCCCGGTCGATGGCATCGGCGTCGACCTTGTCACGCAAAAAGGCTTCGACCTTGGTCAGCACCGCATCGCCTTCGGCCTTTTCCGCGGGATCCTGCTCAGGCCAGGGAAATAGCAGGTCGCTGCGCAGCCGTCCCATGAAAAGTTCGCCCAAAAAGCTCGGTTTGCGCCACTCGGCCTCCCGCGCCGCCTCAGCGGTCTCCATCGCGCTTTTTTCAGACCTGTGCGTTTCGCTCATTTTCTCGCCCTTTCCCCCTGTACCGCGTTTGGGTCCATTTCCCCCACTCATTATTTATTGGTGGCTTCTACTTAATGATAGCAGGAATTTTTCCCGGCACGAGGATAGGCGATGCGGTTCGCGGCCAGAGTGTAGAGATCAAGACAAAGACTCTTTGGACACGGATCAAATCGGATTTTCCCTGATCAGGCATAAGCTCAGAACCAAAACCTTTCCTCATGCCGAGCCGCAAAGTCGCCTTAACCAAAAGACTTTCAGCCTGCATCTGATTTTCTTTCAATACCGACAGTTCACCGGCAAGAACCGGGCAGGGATCGTGCTGTGATTCTCGCCAACCAGCGTCATCCCCTTGGGGGTTGTGGCAAAGCCATAGACCCAGGCCACAGGCACCCGGGGCGCATCAGCCACAACAGCCGGCCGGATCGAAAGAACCATATGGGCGGCATTTTTGTTGATGCGGCCGCCAAGGTGGATATCGATAGTGCCGCCGTTGACCGTGATCGATTCGACGTAGTTGCCGATAATCTTTTCGGCCGGGGGCAGACCGGCCTCGGCGTTGTTCTTTGGCATCCGCTTCTTCTGCAGGTAGAACGTTTCGATATCCTTGCGCACGAATTCGGAAAGCCCGATGGCTTCCTGGACCTGGGTACGGATAATCTGGTCCTGAAAGGAAGGCAGGGCCATGGTCGTTAAGATACCGATCATCGCCACCACAATGAGCAGTTCGATCAGCGTGAAGCCTTTTGATGTCTTAAGCATGGTGAAGCTCCTTGTTATCTGTTCATCAGCCCACTGTTCTGGCAAGCTGGAAAATAGGCAGATACAGGGCCGATACCGCCCAGCCGATCATACCGGCGACCATCACCAGAGATAGAATTTCCGTGGCCGCCAGCAGGCGGTAATAGGCGGACTCGACTTCCTTTTCGTAATAGTTCGAAAATTCCACCAGAGCCTCTGCCAGATTGTCGGTGCGCTCCCCCACCCCGACAACCTGCAGAAAGACCTCTGGCAAGTGCCGGACCTCAGCGAGAACTTCGCGCAGGCTCCCCTCCGCCGGCAAGGATTTGACCTTACGTGAAAAAGGAAGGAAATGAAGCCTGCTTGCGGCATTCTGCATCGAAAGGCCCGGCGAAAGACCGGCCCGGACAAAGAGGGATAGATCCCGGGCGAAGAAGTAGACGGATGATCTCCGCAGGACGGAGGAGAGCCCCGGCAGTCGTGAGCCCAGCGCATACAGAAATGACGGCCGGTTGTACCAGAGGACCAGAATCGCCACGATGACCACGACAAGCCCCAGCACAATGTGATCAAAGTTGCTGGACAGCTCGATGAGAGTACGGGTCGGGGCAGGAAGGCTTCCTCCAAAATCGGCAAACATTTTCTCGAAGGCGGGCATGACGAAAACCATCAGGACGGTGAGCACCTGCATGCCGATCAACAAGGTGGCGATGGGATAGAGCAGGGCCCGCTTCATGCGCTGCTTCATGGTGCTGATTTTTTCCCGCTCATCGGCAAAGCCATTGAAAATATCGCCAAGTTCCCGGGACGAAAGTCCCTGGGCCAGAAGCTCGGTGGGGAGACGACCGAAGAGCTCAGGGTTCCCGGCAACGGCCTCGCCCATTGAAACGCCATCGGCCAGGGACTGCCTTATAGAGCGCAGCTTTTGCCTGATGCGGCGATAGGGAAAATCATCGAGTGCGGCTATCGATTCAGGCAATGTCATCCCGGACTTCAAAAACATCGCAAGCTGGCGAAGCAGCAGGATGGTCGGTCGGGTACGCTTTATAAATAAAAACATAGGTCCTCCTGATTAAAACCAGGATTCGTGGGTCCCTATCAATGCCAGTCCCTGGCGATAAGATCCGGACTTACCGTGGTTGAATCGGTCCCCTGAATGTGGCGACCCTTTTCCGGGACACCGGGCCCGACAACCCAGCTGATCGGCCCGGTCACATTGTCCTCTAAAAATGCCGGGTGCAAGCTGATGACCTCGCCTTCGAGGCTGTTGCCTTTAAGCTCAATGCGGATAGCGCCGTCCTCAACGCTTATCTCATCCTTGCCGAAGGTCTTATAGGGCACTTCGGCCGGCCGCGAGCGTATGATGCTGTTCAGGTCTTCCGGCCATTCTCCGGTCAGGGAGTAATGGTACTGAACATCGAGCCTGAGATCATCGAGCGATGCCACACTGGCGCAGACCTGGACAATCTCATGCGTCACCCGGTAAGACTGGAGAGCCAGCAGGGTAAAAACCATAATCAGCGCCAGGGCAAAGAGATGATCGAGCGACCTCTGAAAAAAGAGCGTTCTCAAGTAGTCGTATCGCATCAGGAGTCCTCTATTTTGTTGACGTCCCATAATACCGGACCGGTGAGGTTGTCGGCGGCGATCTGGGGAATATACTCGATACGATTTACGCCGTATTTCTTGTCGTCTTTCATCCGGACAATGACCGTGCCGTTTTTCACGGTCACACTCGCCACATGCTTGCCCCGAATCGTTTCCGGGGCCCCGAGCCCGCATTCGGTATTGTCTTTGGGCATTTTACCGGTGACTTCATAATATTGCAGAACGTCCTTGCGGGCACTGTCGAAAAAACCGTGCGCCTCGGCCCGATAGGCCTTGGAGCGATACGAAGAAAACTGGGGAATGGCGATGGCGGCCAGTATGCCGATGATGGCCACCACAACAATGAGTTCTATCAGGGTAAAGCCACGCTGGTTATCCATAGGTTCCTCCTGTAAAAAGCACGAAATATTCAACACCGGCCAAAGGCTCAGGGCGATCAGCGCCTGCCACCTTATGAACTTGAGGTCACAGATTGGCACCTCATGTCTTTAAGCTCTTGATTTGTCGTCAAACAACAAAAAGGCCGCCCTGGCCGGCTTAATGCCGGCCAGGGCGGCCTTACAAAAACGGATCATCC
>CALZIC010000349.1 GCA_945787285.1 uncultured Desulfuromonadales bacterium | reverse complement strand
GCAAGAAGACCACCGCCGATCAACAGCCACTTTTTAAGTTCCGCAGGATTGATTCCATACTCATAGCTGAAATCGAACCATTTTTTGCGAATTTCCTCCTGCTCCTCGGCCGTGATCGTGGCCAGCCCCTTGTTGAGAATGTCGACCAGTTCCGGCCAGTCGCTGCGCACCCCGAAACGTAGATCGTCACTCCATTGGTAAGCCGGAGCCGCAACCGTGAGAGTGGTCATATTATGTTTCTGAATCAGGTAGGTCACCACCGCCAGGTTGCCGATGTAGGCCTCCACCTTTCCTGTCGCCACCGACTGCAGCCCATGTAAAGGGGATTCCGTCAGGACAATCGGGACCTTCGGATGCTTATCCCTCACGTACTGTTCGATCGCGTCCCCCTGGACAAGAGCCACCGGCTTCCCTTCCAGATCGGACATGCCGCCGACCAGTACAGCCTCGCGGCGCTCGACGATCACCAGCGGGAACGACAGGTACGGGTCGGAAAAGGTCAAAAACTCTTTTCTATCCGGCGTTTCAGTCAGGCAGGGCAGAATGTCGATCTCCTTCGATTTGGCGCCCTGAACCACCTGAGCCCAGCTGTGTCCAGGTAAAACCTTCATCGAAACACCGAGCCGCTCCTCAAGCAAGCGGACATAGTCGGAAGCCATGCCGGAGTATTCTCCCCGGCGGTCGATGTACTCAAAAGGGTGCCAGGCCGGGTCGACGCCCAGCCGAAGGGTCGGATGCTTTTGCAGCCAGGCCTCTTCGGCGGCCGTCAGGCGCAGGCGGGGGACCGAGACCTTCAGCTGGCGCGCTTCCGGGTCGACGATCCAGCGCGACTCGATTTCAAGCAGTTCGCGCGCCGAGATGGCGTTGAAACCGGCGTCAACGATTTTCAGCAGCGTGTCGCCCTCACCCACGCCGGCATGCAGACGGGAAGGGGGCAGCACATCGCGCAGCTGAGCGAAGGTCCCTTTTTCTCCCAGGGATTCGAGCATCGTCAGGGAAGTCGGAGTTTCATCGAGGAACATATCGATAAAATGGTTGACCGCCGCATGGATCATCGCTTCGGTATTTTCGAAGGTAAACAGCTGCATTCCGGGAAGATTGTCGCGAACAAACTGGGCCTGAACCGTCCCGGCAATCGCCCCGATTCTCTGCCCGGCCAAATCGTCTACCCCACTTAGCGTGCCAAGCCTGCGGTGGTAAAAGATATCGGAACCGACCCGGTAAAACGGCTGGGAAAAGTCAAGAAAGGTCTCCCTCTCCGGCGATTTCAACAGGCCGGAATGGATATCGACTTCACCGGTTTTAACCGCTTCGAGAATCCGTTTCCAGGACCCGAGTCGAAACTCGATTTTCCGCCCTGTTTTTTCGGCCCAGAGTCGCCAGATCTCCGCCAGCATTCCGGTGGCTTCCCCCCGAAAATTGTGCCCTGAAAAGGGGAGCGCGCCATCGGGCATCCCGATCACCAGGGTATCGGTTCCGGTGGAGGCGCCCCCCCCCATCCAACGCCTTATTATGGCCTTGCGTTCCTCGAAGGAAATCTTACCCATGCCACTGGCGATCAGTCCATGAAGGAAAGCGTTCCCTTCGCCGACCGCTGCGTAAAAGGTGTTGCTGTAAAGCGGCGATCCGGCAGGGTAGGTGAACTGATTGAGCAGGCCCCGCTTCTTGAGATGGAATAGGGCGATCGGGGTGTCCTTGACAAAGACCCGCACCGCCCCCTTCTCGACCGCATCGAACAACTCCCGGTTGTCAGCGAAAACCTCCAGAGCGACGCCGGGAAGGGCTTCTTTGATATAGGCGACGGCAAAATCACCGTCGATTACGCCGATTTTAAAGGGGAGGAGGTCCTGCAGGGAGCCCGGTGAGGCAATGGAATGGTGGGTGAAAAAGTGGGTATCGCTCTCAGACAGGGGGGAAGCATAATCGAGGAAGGCGTCACGGTCTTTGTTGTAGAAGAGGCCGGCGTGAATATCCGCCTCTCCCCTTTGAACCATTTTCAGGGTTTCGGCCCAGGCAGCGCTGCGGAAGACCACCGACACGCCGGTCTTTTGCGACCAGAGCTTCCACAGGTCGACAAACATCCCCTGGGAAGTCCCCGATGCATCGACAAAGTGAAACGGGGCCGAACCGGCGCTACAGGCAATAACCACCTTTTCCGGAAGAGCCTGTCCGAAAGCTCCGTTGGGGAGCAGAATGAGCATTAGAAACAGAAAGGAGAGGGGCAGGCGGCGCAGCATGGTCAGTCATCTCCAGCCGGCAAAGTTGTACCGGCTCCTAAAGAGGGAGACAGGCAGCGACCTGGGCCAGCACCAGGGCCGGGCTGATCGGCTTGGTGATCACACCCAGGGCCCCCAGGTCAAGGGCCTTGCTGGCCTCTTCCTCCAGGGCCGTCACGAAGATCACCGGGATCGAGCGGGTCCGGGGGTCGTCCTTCAAACGGCGGCAGACCTCATAACCATCCATCTCGGGCATCACCACATCGAGCAGAATCAAATCGGGACGCTGCGAGCGGGCGATCTCGAGGGCCGCCTCTCCGCTCGTTGCCGCGCAAACGGCGTACGAGTCGCGCAACACCTCGCTGAGCAGGCGGATATTCATGGGAGCGTCATCGACCACCAGAATGCGGTGCTGGGTGTTCATCGCCATCTCCTCCCGATGTTCAGTGTCCCGTGCGGTTAATCCTGTCTGCTAATTATGGCCCTTTTGCCCGCTGTCTGCGCTGCGTTGCGCCTCCTTGACTTAACGCAGGCTAGGCCTGCGTCGGCGCGCCTTGACAGCAAGCAAAATGCCTCAGAATTATTTGACACGACTACCCGCATGGGACACTAGCTGTCCCCGAAATACCGTTCAAGGCGTGCAAAGAGGTCGCGGGCCCGAAACGGCTTGGGCAGCACATCGTTCATACCGGTATCGAGAAATGTCTGACGATCCCCTTTGAGGGCATGGGCGGTCAAGGCGATAATCGGAATATTCGGGCGGGGGGAGCCGACCAGCAGGTCGCGAATCCGCCGGGTCGCCTCCAGACCGTCCATGACCGGCATCTGCACGTCCATCAATATCAGGTCCACGGTTTCCCGGGAGATGATGTCGATCGCCTGCCGTCCATCTTCAGCCAGCAGGACATGATACCCTTCCTTCTCCAGCATCAGCTGAAACAACCGACGGTTGACCAGGTTGTCTTCGGCGACCAGGATGGTGCGTCTCGAGGGTGACTTGACGGCTCTGGGAGGAGCGGGCTCCGCGAGTACAGTCTCCTGTTCGCCCGACTTGAGAGCCAGGGTGAAATAAAAACAGCTTCCGTTGCCGGGCTGGCTCTCGGCCCAGATCTCGCCCCCCATCACCTCGACCAGCTCCCGGGAAATGGCCAGACCGAGACCGACCCCTCCGAAGCGGCGGGTGATCGAGCCGTCGGCCTGGGTGAAATTTTCAAAAATGTGCTGCATCTTGCTGGCATGGATGCCGATACCGGTATCGCAGACGGCAAACTGCAGCACCACCTTCGACGGCCCCGCAGAAGCTTCACGCTTTTCCTCCGCACTGGTGATACGCACCTTCACTCCGCCGGCTTCGGTAAACTTGATGGCATTGTTTACCAGGTTGGCCAGAATCTGGCGCATGCGCCCCGGATCCCCCGTCACCCATTCGGGAACCTGGTCGTCGATATGCCACTCGAAGCTGAGGCCCTTTTTTAGCGCCTGGATCCGGAAAATACCCAGAAGCGCCTCGAGTTCCTTGCCGAGGTTGAAGGGAATCGAATCGATGCCGAGCTTTCCCGATTCTATTTTCGAAATGTCGAGCAGGTCGTTGAGCAGCCTCAGCAGGTAGCGCGCAGATTCACTGGACATCTCCAGGCATTCGCGCTGCTCGGCGGTCAGTTCGCTCTCGAGGACCAGGTCGGTCATGCCGAGGACGCCGTTCATCGGGGTCCTTATTTCGTGACTGATATTGGCCAGGAACTCGCTTTTGGCGGCGTTGGCCTTTTCTGCCCGCTCCTTGGCTTCGGCCAGATCCCGGGTTCTGTCCCCGACCAGTTCTTCAAGGCGGTCCTGGTGCATTTTCAGACGCATGTGATTGCGCACCCGGGCCTTGACGATGGCCGGGCTGATCGGCTTGATGATGTAATCGACGGCGCCCATGTCCAGACCGCGGGTCTCATCTTCAATTTCGTTCAACACGGTGACAAAAAGAATCGGAATGGCGCGGGTGGCCTCGTCGTCCTTGAGACGGCGGCAGACTTCGTAGCCGTCCATCACAGGCATTTTGATATCGAGGAGAATCAGATCGGGACGCTGCTCCCTGGCGAGACGCAGGGCGTCTTCTCCGCTGGTTGCGGCACTGATCTGGTAGTCGGACCGAAGGGCATCGTTGAGAACCTTGATGACGGACGGACTGTCATCGACGATGAGAATGCGTTGTCCCTCGTTCATGAGCTCCCTCCACTACAACACTATAATGGCAGCTTGAATCAGAGAATAACGATAGAGTGAAATCTGCCATTCAATAACAAAGACATCAAACGACCCTGTTGCTAATTACAACAGGCATCATTAATACTTAATAAGATAACCCATATTTTGTCTTTTGGGAAGGAGTTTATACGTAAATCAACAGGGAGGGGATACAGAAAAGGCAATCATTTCAAGAAGAAGGAAAATCGACCCAACAGGCCTTCAGAGATCCTTCGCTCGGGACGGCGGATTAGAGACTTCCTCGACCACCCGCGCCGCCAGTCGATCGAGAGCCTGTTCTACCGCTGAACTCAGGCCTTGATATAATTCGACCGAAGCGACCTGCACACCGAACAGGGTCACCTCCGGCAAGATGTCGAGTTCGCCGCCCAAGGCCAGGACCTCGACCAGGCCGGTGGCATGCCCCAGCCCTCCGAAGCCTGGCTGCCCGCGGTCGAGGATTTCATGACCAGCGAACCGGACGATACTCCCGGGGCAACGCCCCATGTCGACCGCATCGACAAAAACCACCCTCCTTGCCCCCTCCATGAGGTGCAGCAGAGTTATTCCGCCGGTGCCTCCGTCGATGACCTCGACCCCTTCGGGCAGTGCGGTCGTTGAAAGGCGCACCACGGCGGCGATGCCGACACCGTCGTCCCCCATCAGGGGGTTGCCGACGCCGATGACTTTAATCTTAGACAAAATCGACCTTGAGCAGGTGGGTGGAGCAGCTGATGCAGGGGTCGTAGGAGCGCACCAGCATTTCAAGCTGAAGGGCGAGTTCCTCGCGGGGCAGTTCGAGCAGGCTCGGTGCAAGAACCCGCAGGTCGGCCTCGATGTTGCCGAGGTTCTGGGCGGTGGGGATGACACAGTCGGCCTGTTCGATACAGCCGTTTTCATCGTAGAGGTAGGAATGGAAGAGGGTGCCGCGGGGCGCCTCGACGGCCGCGGCGCCTGCCCCTGGGCCTTGCGGGACGGGGAGACCTTCCTTCTGCAGGCCGCTCAGCAGCAGGCTGTCGATGGTGTGGATGGCCTCTTCGATGCAGTGCACCACCTCGACCAGCCGGGCCACCAGGCTCATATAGGGGTTGATGGTGCCGGCGCCGAGTCCGAGGACCCCGGCCACCTTGCGCGCCATGGGCGAGAGGTTGTCGAAGGCGTTTTTCACCCGGGCCAGGGGGCCGACCATGAAACTCTCCCGCGAAGCGCGGGCGAATTTGGCCGTGGAGTGGGAAACCAGGTACTCTTCGATCACGCTGGCGTAGCGAGCCGCGGGAACCGAGACCCCGTCGCTGGAGATCAGGGTGTCGCCGAGCAGGGGATAGCTGCCATTGGCGGCCAGGCAGAGGTATTCGGTTTCCCTCTCGAAAACCGGGACGGCGAAGGAGGAGAAGAGCTCGACCGTCGCCTCCAGGTCGGCAAAGGCCGCCACAAGGCTGCGCCTGAGTTCCTGCAGTTCGTGGGCCTCGGGGAGGGTCGAGAAGCCGCCGACGCAGGGAGTC
>CALZIC010000348.1:763-4003 GCA_945787285.1 uncultured Desulfuromonadales bacterium | reverse complement strand
CCACGCTGAGTTACAGCAGTGCCTGGCGCGTTGAGGATCCGGACCCTGAATTGCTCGACAGTTCCGGTAATGCCAGGTTTGACAAGGGCGACCAGACTCTCAGTGCCTTCAAAGCTCTGGTCGATGTCGATTTGAACTGGAAAGATGATTATGGTGCGTTCCTGCGCGGCCGCGGTCTCTACGACACCGTTTACAACGATGGCAAATTCCGTAAGGACGCTCGGGATGTCCACGGGAAAGATGCCGAGGTTCTCGATGCTTTTCTCTACGGCAATTTCTCGCTGGGGGATTATCCCCTGACCCTTCGTGTCGGTCGTCAGGCGGTCTTCTGGGGCGAGAGCCTGCTGGTTTTCGGCAGCATTGCGACCGCACAGAGTCCGCTCGACACCACCAAGGCGAACGTCCCCGCTGTTGAGGCGAAGGAGTTGATTCTGCCGACCGGTCAGGTCTACGGCCAGATTTCCACCCCCGATTCCAAGCTGACCCTGGCTTCTTATTACAAGTGGGAATGGGACAAGAGCGTTCTGGACGAGGCCGGCACCTACTTCAGCACCAACGACGCCATCGATGATGCCGGTGAGTTTTTGAATGGGGTTATCCCACGCGGTGTCGACCAGGGGGAGGAAGATGGAGGTGAGTACGGTGTTGCCCTGCGCTACCTCATGGATAATGGCGACGAGTTCGGGCTCTATTTCCTTAACTATCGAGAAACGCTGCCGCTGGTGCAGGTTGATCTGGCCAATTTCAATTACTTTCTCGAGTACCAGGATGAGGTCAAACTCTATGGCGCAACCTACAGTACCGTTATCGGCGAGACGAATGTTGCCGGCGAGGTCAGCTACCGTCCCAACGTAAAAGTGCAGATGGCTGATCCGGCTGTACCGCCAACCTATGAAAAAGCTGAGCTGCTGCAGGCCCAGGTTTCACTTATTCATAGTATTGGTGATATCGGAATTGCCGACAATGCCACCCTGTTTGCTGAGTGGGGGTACAACAGAGTTCTCGATTTCGACGACAACGAGCTGGCGAAAGATAAGTGGGCCACCGGCGGCAAGGCCAAGCTTAACCTGGATTACTTTGATGTTGCTCCGGGCCTTGATGTGCAGGTTCCCATTTCTCTCACCTATAACCCGAAAGGCAGAACCGCTTACTCTATCTCGGGTTTCAACGAAGATGCCAATAGCGTCGGTGTCGGTGTGGACTTTACTTACCTGGGTGTCTACAAGGTCGGGGTCTCCTATGTTGCTTTCCTTGGCGATGCGGAGGACAACAACAAGACTGATCGTGACTTTGTTGGCTTGAATCTCAAGTACACCTTCTAAACGATTTTACGAAAGGGGACATGAAATGTTGAACAAGAAGACGATGCTCGTGCTGGTGGCTGGTGTGACTCTGCTGGCTGCTGGAACCGCCTGGGCCAAGGTCTCTTCGGGTGAAGCGGAAAAGCTCAAAAGCGAACTGACCCCCTTCGGCGCTGAGCGCGCCGGTAACGCAGACGGTACGATTCCGGCCTGGGATGGAGGGCTCAAGTGTGCTCCCGAGGGGGTACATTTCAAGGGAGCGGGCGATTTTCATCCTGATCCATTCAAGAATGATGAGGTTCAGTTTTCCATTACGGCCAAGAACCTCGACCAGTATGCAGCGAAAGTCCCCAAGGGTGTGGCTGCATTGTTGAAGAAGTATCCGGAAATGCGGCTGGATGTTTATCCCACTCGGCGGACCGCATCCGCACCGCAGGAGATTTACGACAATACCTTCAGGAATGCGACCCTCTGCGATGTGACAGGGGACAAAAACGGCGTTATCGCCAATGGTGGTTATGCTGGCATCCCTTTCCCGATTCCCCAGAACGGTAATGAGGCGATGTTCAACCACCTGCTGCGCTGGCGCGGAACAGGTATGGAAGGGGAATTTCGCCAAGCCAATGGCCAGCCGAACGGGACCATTACCCGTGGCGGCGGTGGCATCACGGTAGAGAAGTTTCCCTGGTACGACCCCAAGGTCAACCCTGAGGATTTTAACGGAATCTATTACCAGATTTTTGTTCAATACCAGTACCCGGCTCGTCGCAAAGGTGAAGTTCTTCTGGTCGTCGATCCCTTGAACATGTCCAGCGATCCTCGTAAAGCCTGGCAGTATCTGCCCGGTCAGCGGCGGGTTCGGCGTGCTCCCTCAGTCGCCTACGACACTCCCAACCCTGCGGCCAGTGGCCTGGCCAACTATGATGATGTCTTTGTCTTTAACGGTGCCCTCGATCGCTATGACTGGAAGATCGTGGGGAAGAAAGAGATGTACATTCCGTACAACAACTACGCCTTCGACCTGGTTTCCGAGAAGGCTCTGATGTCGCCTAAATTCCCGAATCCCGAATATGTGCGTTGGGAACTGCATCGGGTATGGGAAATTGAGGCGACCCTGAAAGATGGCAAACGCCACAGCTATGCCAAGCGGACTTTCTACCTGGATGAGGATACCTGGACGGCTGTTGGCCAGGATGCTTATGACAGCAAAGGGAACCTCTGGCGGGTCTCTGTCGGGACGATGAAAAACGTGTACGAGCTCCCCGCAGTTGTTCAGCGCTCCTATATCGCCTGGGACCTGACCCGGGAAGACTATACCGTAGGCTACATGGTGAACGGTGCCAAGAAACACCTGGTGTACCAATCGTCTGTTGAGCAAAAACATTTCACTCCTGAGAATGTTCGGCGTGTCGGTCGCAGGTAAAAGGAACCTGAATCCGTGAGTTCTAACCGGGCAATAGCGCAAGTCATTGACCTGCCTAAGCCTTCAAAAAATCACCGACGAACCTATGGGTGCGCCTTAGATTTTTTGAAACACTTATTCAGGCCAAGCACTTACACTCTTTTCCCGCTCCGATCTCACGGATCCAGGTAGAAGTATTGCTTAGGGTCGTCATCTCTCCCGGGAGGTTTCCGGGAGAGGAGGCTTCCTTCACGAATAAAGGTGGTTGCGTAGCGGCCTACCCGGAAATTTGATGGGGTGTGTATGGACATGGCATGGACAAAACGTCTGGTGATCTTTGTTGCAGCATTATTGTTGTCATCAGGGTTGGTCTGCAGTGGCTGGGCAAAGAATGATCTGTTACTAAGACCCGCTGCCGAAGTTAAACAGCTGAGCCAGAATGTTTATATGGATATTACGCGCGCCGGTGACCGGTTGGTTGCCGTCGGGGAGTTGGGTGTCATTGCCTATTCGGACGATCAGGGTCAGACCTGGATG
>CALZIC010000348.1:0-712 GCA_945787285.1 uncultured Desulfuromonadales bacterium | reverse complement strand
CGAGCAGGAACTGGCTGCCGCAGGGGGAAGTGAGCGCGAGGATATCGAGTATGCTCTGGAAAATGCAGGTTTCCTTCTCGGTGACGCTCAGGACGCAGTGCAGGCGGGCCCGTCAAAGCCATTTATGGACGTTTGGTTTGCCAATGAAAAAGAAGGGCTGATCGTCGGAGCCTATGGCGCCATCTTCCGTACTGAAGACGGCGGTAAAAGCTGGCAGTCCTTGCTCGACCGGATAGAGAACGTGGACGGCTTCCACTTTTACGGTTTAGCTCAGGTCGATGGGGCGCTACTGATGGTTGGTGAAGCTGGGATCCTTTACCGCTCAGTGGATCAGGGGCGCAACTGGGTGACTTTAACCTCTCCCTATGAAGGTTCACTCTTTGGCATTGTCGCGGACCCTTCCGGGCAGCGGGCAATTGCTACAGGGCTGCGGGGTAATACGATTGTGACCACCGATGGCGGGATTGAGTGGCAACACCAGCAGACAGTATCGCCGGGATCGCTGAATGCCGGGGTGCTGACAAAAGACGAGTCGTTGGTGCTTTTCGGACTTGCGGGCCAGGTGCTGGTGAAGCAGAGCGGTGCAACCGATTTTGGTGCAGTTGCAACTGGCTTTCCCGGTTGCATGTCGGCTGCAGAATCTGGTGACGGACTGCTTGTCCTGGCCGGTCTGGGTGGTTTGCGCCGGATTGCACTCAAAAACACAAATCAA
>CALZIC010000347.1 GCA_945787285.1 uncultured Desulfuromonadales bacterium | reverse complement strand
AGGCCTGCATCGGCGACGCCTTGACAGCAACCAAAATGACTCAGAATTAACTGACACGATTAACCAAACGGCACACTAGGTGTGGGGTGAGGCGTAAAGGCTTTTCAAACAACGCCTCACGCCTCACGCCATATGCCTCACTCCTCCCCCGCCCCTGACCGGATGGCTGCCAGAGCCATTTCCAGTTCAAGATCGCGATGGTAAAAGTCACGACGGAACTGGAGGTCCCCCTCCTTGTCGACCCAAACCGTCCAATATAAGATGTGCACCGGAAGGGGCTTCTCAAGCTTCACCCTGCTCGGTGTCTGAATCTCCAGAGTACCCAACAACCTGTCACACGTTATGCCCTCCTCCTCGAGCAGATACTGGGCAAGATCGAGGGGCTTTTCGATACGGATACAACCGGAGCTGAACAACCGGACCCTGCGCCGGAACAGGTGCTTCTCCGAGGTGTCATGCAGGTAGACCGCGTAGCGGTTGGGAAACATGAACTTTATCTGCCCGAGGGGGTTCCACGGCCCCGGCTTCATGCGCAAGGTTCCGGGAAAGTTCTTCGGGGTCACTTTTCTCCAGTCGATCGACTTCGGATCGACCGGCCCCTCCCCCCTGCTTCGCCAGGGTATGATCTCGTAGCGGTTGCGCGTCAGCCATCCCGGATTTTTCTGGATCAGCGGCAGCTTGTCCTCCCGCAGTATGGTCGGCGGCACATACCAGTAGGGAGAGAACTCCAGGTAGGTCATTTTCCCCGAAAAAACCGGGGTTTTTCGATACCCCGTGCCAACAACGACCGGCATGGTCATCACCGTCCGACCGTCTTCCACCAGCTTGAGAGAAAAATCGGCCGTATTCACGGCGATGTGCCTCTCTCCCAGGTCTTTGGGAAGCCAGCGCCAACGCTCAAGGTTCAGCTCGATCTGTCGAATGCGCTCCTCGACCGAAACATTCAGCTCGGCAAGGGTCTTGGGGCCAAGGACACCGTCGGGAACGAGACCATGGCGGCGCTGATAAATGCGCACCGCCTCCTGCGCAGCCTCGTCATACAGATCGGGGACCTCGCCCCACGGGCTGACCATTTCACCGGTAACCGCCAGGCGGCTCCTCAGCAGCGGAACGCGCGGCCCCTCATCCCCGGGACGAAGGGTCGGGCCGGGGGGAAGTTTCGGCCATCCACCATGCACCGCCATTTCCCGATACTCGGCAAGCTTCTTTTTCAACAGGCGGTACCCCTGGTGTGGCGGGACATAGCGCTTTAACACCGCCTGGAGATCGTTGCTGGCAAGGGTGTGCTGAAGAAGAAGCGCCGGGACAAAAGGCCTGGACCGTGCTTTCCAGCCGTCGAAAACCATCGCCGGGTCGACCCGGCCGTGCAGGGTATGACTGGCATATCGGATCAGGGCATTGGACAAAAGCAGCTCGAGGCGGGCCGACCAGTACTGGTCAAAGAGCAGATCGCTGTTGCGCCCGTCTTCCATAAGCGTCATCAGGTCGACGATTTCGCCAAGCCGGTAGTCTTCCCCGCAGAGCCCTTCTTCGGCAGCCCCCCGCAGGACATCGGCAAGGGCTTCGGCCCTCGGGACCCTTCCGTGGTCGTCGATCCAGGCCGGCAGGTAGTCCCTCTCCTTGTAAAACTTCTTCAGCGACGAATGCAGCTCCACGGTCCCCTGGGCAAACTCGATCACCCCGGCATTCATATCGTTGTGAAAAACGTTGTAGATCTCACCCCGCAACTGCCGTGTCAGAGAAACCGCATCGGCCTCCGGTGGCAGCAACGGAGCGAGTACGGCAAAAACGCAAAGGAACAACAGGGCGGCTTTACCCGCCACAAAAAACCTCATGAACACCCCTTTCAGGTCCACAGCAAACGGCGGGGGAGCGGAGTCCTCCCGATTAGCTATTAAAAAATCATGTTACACTAAAGGGCCAGGGAGGAGTTGCACTATCTGGACGGATTAATCAAAAACGCCCCTGCCGTAGCAGAGGCGTCGATCATGTCGCACGATCGTTATTGTGGCTTGACCCAAACCGTCTGAATGTTCACGAACTCCCTGATCCCCAAGCACGACAGCTCCCGCCCATACCCTGAGCCTTTGATGCCGCCGAAGGGGAGCCGGGGGTCGCTCTGGACCATGCCGTTGATAAAGACGCTGCCCGCCTCGATCCATGCCGCCATCTCTTCGCCGCGGGCGATATCGCTCGTCCAGATCGACGCTCCAAGGCCGTAGTCCGTGGCATTGGCTGTTAAAAACGCCTCCTCGACATCGCGTACCCGGATCACTGCGGCGACGGGGCCGAAAAGCTCCTGGTCGCTGGCCGGCATCCCCGGCCGGACATCGGCAAGGATAGTCGGCGGGTAGTAGTATCCCGGCGAGTCCAGCGGGCTGCCTCCCAGGATCACCTTGGCCCCCTGGCTGATCGACTCCTCGACCTGGCTGTGCAGGGAGATCAACAGGTCTTTCCGAGCCAGTGGCCCAACCTGGGTCTCTTCATCGAGCGGGTCTCCGACCACCAGGGCTTCCATGCAGGCCTGAAATCGCTCCATAAAGGCGTCGTAGACGAGTCCCTCGACGATGATGCGCTTGGCGGCGATGCAGCTCTGCCCGGAGTTAATGCATCGCGACCGGGCCGCCGCTGCTGCGGCTTGGTCAAGGTCGGCATCGGCAAGAACGATAAAGGGATCGCTGCCACCGAGTTCGAGAACCACCTTTTTCAGCATCTCCCCCGCCTTGGCCGCAACCTTGCGACCGGCCTCGACGCTTCCGGTGAATGAAACCGCCATCACCTTGCTGTTGGCGATGACCGCATCGATCTGCGCCGAGCCGATCATCAGGGTGCGAAAGACATTGGCGGGGAGCCCGGCCTGGACAAAGACATCGTCGATCGCCATGGCGCAGCGCGGCACGTTGGACGAATGCTTGAGCAACACGGTGTTGCCGGCAATCAGGGCCGGAATGGCGCATCGGAAAACCTGCCAGAAGGGAAAGTTCCACGGCATGATGGCCAGAATCATGCCGAGGGGGCGAAACCCGACATAGGCCCGGGATTCCTCATTCAGCAGGGTTTCTTCAGCGAGAAAAGATTCGCCATGCTCGGCAAAGAACTCGCACGCCAGGGCGCATTTTTCGATTTCGGCCCGGCCTTCACCTATCGGTATCGGCTTGCCCATCTCCAGGGCCATCATCCGGGCATATTTGTCCTTGTTGCCCCGCAGCACGGCAGCCACCTTGTGCATCAACTCACAACGCCGGGCCATATCGGTCGTGCGCCATCCGAACCAGGCCTGGTAAGCATCCTCGATCGCCGCTCGGGTTTTGACAGTGGACCACTCTTCATAGCTCTCCACCTGTTCCCCGGTGGCCGGGTTGATTATCTCAAAAGCCATGCTCTGTTCCTCATATTAAAATTCTCGTAATGGCGCTCAGACCTCATCCCGAGTCAGGACACCGTCGATCATCCGCCACAGTTGCCGGCCATTACCGTCCTTGAGGGGCTGCGCGAGAAGGGACTGGGGGAAATTCTGATAACAGACCGGGCGCAGAAAACGCCCGATGGCGGCGGTTCCGACCGAGGTCGCCCGCCCGTCGGTGGAGGCCGGATAAGGTCCGCCATGGGCCATGGAGTCGCACACCTCCACCCCGGTGGGAAAGCCGTTGAACAACAGCCGGCCGGCCTTGCGCTCGAGCAGGCAGAAAAGCTCTCGGCACGTCTCCAACTCCCCTTCGGCCGCATGGACAGTGGCGGTCAACTGTCCGGGAAGGGTTCGAGCGGCTTCCACCATTTCTGATTCGGAGTCGCATACCACACA
>CALZIC010000346.1 GCA_945787285.1 uncultured Desulfuromonadales bacterium | reverse complement strand
CACCGCCACGGTGTCGTCGGAGCTGCCGGTGATCAATCTGTTTCCAAAACGGGCCGATACCATCCACCTGTCAGATAAATTTACCGAATTCCACGTGGTGCCCCATCGGACACACCACATGGATTTTGAAGTCTATCAGGTGCTCAAGGTCACCGGTTACGGTGTTCTCTCGGAAGAAAAACAGGAATTTAAGCCCTTTTATTCGGCAACCGATATTGAAAAGAGCAGTGGCAGTGGGGCCTACTTTACAGTGAACCGCACCCCCCGCATGATGTCGAGCAGGGAAAAGCAGCATGGCCGCCGTTCCAGTTACGGCGGCAGCGAGATTTTTCTGTCCATCGTCGATTCCGCGGCAGCACCATATCGATCCGAATTGCGCCAACTGGCCGTTGACACACTTTGCACCAACCGTGACCTGCCCATTCAAATGGGTGTTGGCCAGGGCAAAACCGATTTCAATCTTGACATCAGTTCGCCGGTGGAATCCATCCGCTGCGTGTCAGGCCCCACCGCACCACGCCCCTCCAAGGCCGAGGGCGACACCAGTTGGCGAATCATCAACCACCTGAGCCTGAATTACCTTTCCCTTGTCGACAGTCCGGATGGGAAAGGCTCCGCCGCTATTCGGGATTTGTTCAGGCTTTACTGCGATCCCCGCGATCTTCGATCCAACAAATTGATCGACGGTGTCACTTCGGTGAACAGCCGGCCCGTGATTCGCCGGATCAGCGACCAAGGACAGATTGCCTATATCCGCGGTCTCGAAATAACCCTGGAGTTTGACGAAGCGGCCTTCGAAGGGACCGGTGTGTTCCTTCTGGGCGCATTGATGAGTATATTCTTTGCGAAGTTCGTCTCCATCAACGCCTTCACGGAGACGGTGATCAGAACTACGGAATCGGCGGACGAACCGATTCAGTTTTGTCAGGAGCCTTCCCTGGGTTTCGCACCGGCCACCCTGCAACGCTTCGAACGACAGAAAAAAACCGGCAAGCCCCGTCTGATGGTCAATTTCATGGGATTGCTCGGCCCCCAGGGCCCCATGCCCCTGCACCTCACCGATTACGCGCATGATCGTAAACTGAATCACGACGATCCGACTCTGGCCCGTTTCCTGGACATCTTCAATCACCGCATGATCAGTTTGTTCTACCGGGCATGGGCCTGCAATCGGCAAACGATCAGCCACGATCGGCCCTACGATGACCGCTTTTCCACTTACATCGGAAGCCTGATCGGGATCGGCACCGATGCGCTGCGCAATCGGGACGCGGTTCCCGACATGGCCAAACTGTACTACTCCAGCCAGTTGGTCTGCCAGACGCGGCATGCCGAGGGGCTGCGTGCTATCTTGGAGGACTATTTCGGCGTCAAGACTGTCATCGAAGAGTTCGTCGGCCAGTGGATTGCCCTCCCCGAAGCCTACCGCTGCCGGCTGGGGCAGTCGGCCGAGAATGCTACCGTTGGTGTCAATGCAGTTGTCGGATCACGGATCTGGGACTGTCAGCAGAAATTCAGAATCGTGATGGGCCCCATGGGGCTCGGCGATTACGAACGGATGTTGCCTGGCAGCGGGAGCTTTGAGGCATTGAAAGCCTGGGTTCGCAATTACGTTGGAGACGGGCTTAGCTGGGAATTGCGCCTTATCCTCAAGGCGGCCGAAATCCCGGCACTGCGTCTCGGTGAAGCGGGACTTCTGGGGTGGACCACCTGGCTCAAGAGCCAGCGTTTTGAACAAGACGCAGACGTTCTGGTGCTTGAATCAGATACAGCCTGAAGCGGGGCCCTGTCAAAAGGTGACCGTTGCCTGCGAGACCACGGCAAGCCTTGTATGAAGGGGTGCTTGAAACTGACAAAGCAAGGTAGTGTATGCACGAACCGTGACAGGTGACAGGCTAGTTGACCGATGCCTGTGCATTTCCATATAAACAATGTCCGGTTTTCGGACATCTGACAAATTTTTCGCTGTCTGAAACAGGAGATGTTATTCCCGGCGTCGTTCGCAGCTGAGCACAGCGGACGTGCGATGAAACAAAGAGAAAGGATACAATCATGGCAGAAATCAGTCGGACGGCATTGTTTGGCAAACTGAACAGCCTGGCCTACAAATCGGTGGAAAGTGCCACGGTGTTTTGCAAAATGCGAGGCAATCCTTACGTGGAACTGGTGCACTGGCTGCACATGGTGCTGCAGCTGCAGGATTCAGACCTGCATCATATCATCTCGCATTACGATCTGAATCCGTCACGGCTGGCAACCGACATGACCGCGTCGCTGGACAGCCTGCCGAGAGGCGCGACCTCCATCTCCGACTTCTCCCCGCACCTGGAAGAGTCTGTCGAAAGAGCCTGGGTTTTCAGCACGCTCCTTTTTGGAGCGCATCAGGTGCGCACGGGACATATGGTTATCGCGCTTCTGAAAACACCGGGGCTGAAGGCCGTAGTGCCAGGGATATCCAGTGAATTCAATAAAATAAAAGTTGAAGACCTGTCGGACAAGTTTGCTTCCATCGTGGAAGGGTCGCCCGAAGAAACCCTGGCGGCACAGGACGGATCCCGGGTGGGCGGCGGTGTTGCCCCCGGCGAGGCCAGTGGCGCAGTGGCACCGGCCGTGATGGGCAAACAGGAGGCCCTGGCCCAGTTTTCTGTCGACCTGACGGAAACCGCCCGCAAAGGCGCGCTCGATCCGATCCTGGGGCGCGATGAAGAGATCCGGCAAATTATCGACATCCTCATGCGTCGCCGTCAAAACAATCCCATCCTCACCGGAGAGGCAGGCGTGGGCAAGACTGCGGTGGCGGAAGGATTCGCCCAGCGCATCGTTTCGGGAGACATACCGCCGCCTTTACAGGATGTCACCGTGCGTACTCTCGACCTGGGGCTGCTCCAGGCCGGTGCGAGCATGAAGGGAGAATTCGAGAACCGACTGCGGCAGGTAATAGAAGAAGTTCAGGCATCGCCCAAACCGATCATTCTTTTTATCGATGAAGCCCATACTCTCATTGGCGCCGGCGGTGCCGCCGGCTCAGGCGATGCGGCCAATCTGCTCAAGCCCGCCCTGGCGCGGGGGACCCTCAGGACCATCGCAGCAACCACGTGGGCTGAGTACAAAAAATTCTTTGAAAAGGACGCCGCCCTTACCCGGCGATTCCAGGTGGTTAAGATCGATGAACCCTCAGAAGAAAAAGCGATCGTGATGATGCGGGGGCTGGCGGGCGTTAGCGAAAAACATCATCGCGTGCAGATCTTGGATGAATCCCTTGTAGCCGCAGTTCAACTTTCACATCGCTACATACCAGCCCGTCAGTTGCCTGACAAGGCGGTCAGCCTGCTGGATACGGCCTGCGCACGGGTAGCGGTCAGTCTTCATGCCACCCCTCCGGCGGTGGAAGCCTGCCGACGACGCATCGACGCGCTGGAAACGGAAAACGACATTTTGACCCGCGAAGAGGCCGTGGGCATGCCTCGGCAGGAGAGACGACACGAGATCGAAGACCAGTTAAGCCATGAGTCGGAGATGCTCAGACAACTCGAAGAAGGATGGCAGACCGAAAAGAATCTGGTCGACCGGGTCCTCGAAATGCGCGGAAAGCTTCGCGCAGGTACGGGAGAGCCCATTGACGAAACTCTGGCAGATGAAGGGCATTCAAAGGACGGGGCTGATGGAGATGAAGAAAAGCCCGCAGACAGGGAAAAGGAAATTGAAAGCGGCACGCTCGCCCCAGAAGAACGGGACGCCATGGTATCCGAACTCAAGGAACTGATGACCCAGCTCAAGGAGATCCAGGGCGAGTCACCGCTGATCCTGCCCTGTGTGGACGCCCAGGCCGTGGCTTCGGTGGTCGCGGACTGGACCGGTATTCCCGTTGGCCGGATGGTAAAAAATGAGATCGAGGCCATCATGCGTCTGGCCGATACCCTCGAGGAGCGCGTCCTCGGCCAACGGCACGCCTTGGAAACCATCGCCATGCGCATGAGGACCTCCCGGGCGAGGCTGGAGAACCCAGGCCGGCCGATCGGCGTGTTCATGCTTGCAGGGCCAAGCGGAGTTGGAAAAACAGAGTCGGCCCTCGCCCTGGCGGAAGCCCTCTATGGCGGTGAGCAGAATGTCATCACCATCAACATGAGTGAGTTCCAGGAGGCCCACAC
>CALZIC010000345.1 GCA_945787285.1 uncultured Desulfuromonadales bacterium | reverse complement strand
AGGGACGAGTACCTTCTGAACCTGGACGGAAAGGCCATCCTTTCCACCTTCGAGGTTTCGGGGGAGCAGACCGGCACGGTCTATGTCGTCATGGGGGTCCGGGACGCCATCACCCTCGGCGCCACCCTCATCCTGCTGCCTCCCGACGAGATGGAAGAACGTCGCGCCAGCCAGACCTTTGACGGCGAGGTCGCTGACGCCTTCGGCGAAATCGCCAACATCATGTCGGGCGTCTATACCAATATCTTCGCCGAATACGGCCCGCAAAAACTCCACTTCAAAAAGACCGACCTGGCCGTTTTCACTCCGGGCCCCTCGGCGCCGATTCCGCCCGGACACTATTTTATCTCCACCGGAGCCCTGGAACTGGCCGGAGCCGCCCTCGGCGAATTGAGTGTTCTCTTTTCCCCGGAAACGCTCGGCATAGAAGTCCCCGAGGACACGGCGGCACCCGAAGCGACATCGGGTCAAGCATCAGCCGAACCGGCAGCCGACTCGGCAGAAAAGGGGTCTCAGGCCCCTGAAAAAACCACTCTCAGCGGCTCTGACGGCCAGGCAACGGCTGTTGAGGGCACCACGATTAATGGTTCGCATGGCCAGGCGACAGCGCCTGGATCCACCACGGTGGAAGGTGCGCACGGCCAGGCGACGGCTGTTGCGGCCACCACTATCGAGGGGAACCGATCCGACGCGGCTGGCGCAAGAGCCCAGACCGTTGAGGCCGGGCCGACAGGAATTCCGGTCATTATGGTGGTTTCCGAAACACAGGAAGCGGCCGAGAGCTTTTCAGAGACCTTCGGTCAGAGCGACTTCGAAATCGTCAGTCTGCATTTTCAGGGAGATTTTCAGAGCGTGGCCCGGGACAGGGATGTACGGGGGGTGTTTCTGGCGATGAACGATGTAAAGGAGAGAGGGCTTGCCTCGATCATCAAAATTCAGTCTGCGATCGGAGAATCGAAGCCGCTGATCGCGGCCGGCCCCCAGTGGACGCGCAAGACGGTCCTGCAGGCGGTCAAGTACGGAGCGAGGGACATCCTCATGACACCCGCAACAACCGATGAAGTGATGGCCAAAGTGGCGGCCCACATGAAGGGCAGAGGCTGACCCCACCATACGGCGGGGGAGGCGAGGGCCGCTTATGAGCTCAATCGGTGCGTTCAGGCCTCAGGCTGGGGAGTCGGAGGGCAACGATCCCTCGAGCTGTTTCTTCTTGATCTTTTCGATCAACGTGGTGCGTTTGAGGTTCAGCAGCTTGGCCGCTTCTTTTTTATTGCCGCCGGTTTTCGACAGCGCCTTTAGAATCAACCGATCCTCGAAATCGCTGACCAGGGCGTTAAAGTCGAAGTTTTCTTCGTCAAGCCCGGCGAGCAGGTCGGCAGAGGAGACCTCCGCCTCCGCTTCGTCCCGCGGGACATGCTCTCCCTGGTATTTTTCCGGCAGAGTCGCGGCCGTGACCACTTCGCCCGAATGCAGAATCGCCATCCGCTGCACGAGGTTCTCCAGTTCCCGCACGTTGCCGGGCCAGGGATACTCGATTAGGGCGGCCATGGCGTCGAGGGAGAAGCCTTTGAGACTGTTTTTTTTCCCGCGGTTGAATACCTGGACGAACTTGTCGATCAGAACCGGGATGTCTTCCTTGCGCTCCCGAAGTGTCGGAATGAGCGTTCCCGAAGTGTCGGAATGACCAGCGGGACGACACTCAGGCGGTAGTAGAGGTCTTCCCGGAAGGACCCTTCTTCCACCGCCTTTTCCAGGTCGCGGTGGGTTGCGGCAACAATCCGCACATCGACGGAAATCGGCTTGACCCCGCCAACCGGTTCGAATTCCCTCTCCTGGATAACCCGCAACAGCTTGGCCTGCAGGGCCGGCTTCATATCGCCGATCTCATCGAGAAACAGGGTTCCCCCGTCTGCGTATTGGATCCGTCCCATTTTAGCCTGGTTGGCGCCGGTGAAGGCCCCCTTGATATAGCCGAACAGTTCGCTTTCAAGCAGGTCATCGGGGATGGCAGCGCAATTGACCGGCACCAAATTCTTGCCCTTGCGCGGGCTCAGGGCGTGGGTGGCCCGGGCAACCAGTTCCTTGCCGGTGCCGCTTTCGCCGTGAATCAGCACGTTGCTCTCGCCATCAGCGGCGACCTTTTCAAGCAGGCTGAACAGCCGCTTCATTTTCAGCGACTGTCCGATAATGCCCTGGAAACCGTCGCTCTTGCTGATCTTGGGGCTGCGCTTCTGCTGGTGGACCAGCAACTCGTGGTGCTCGAGAGCCCTCGCCGTGGCGATAACGGCCTCTTCAAAATCGTAGGGGGAGTTAATATAGAAAATGGCCCCCCGTTTCAGCGCCTCGACGACCGAGTCCCGGTCGCCGTAGGGGACGCCGACAATGACCGCCACCTGCGGGTTGAGGGTGCGGGCTTCTTTGAGGAGCTCGATGCCGGCCCGCTTGGGGAGAAAAAGGTCGGTTATAATCAGCGAGACTTCCTGTTCGGCCAGTACTTCAAGGGCATCGGCAGGGCTCTGCGCTTCCATAACGACACATCCAATATGCTTGCGAAGCATGACGGCCAGGCCCTCTCTGGCCTGCCGGTTACTGTCAACCAAAAGTATGCTGCGCATTTCTTCGGACATCGTTATCTACCTTCTCCACAGTTTAACCCAGATCAGTGAGACTGGGTTTAAGCGAGTCGCGGCACAAGAATGAGTAGACGTCGGCATCCCGGCAGGCAAAATCAACCCCGGGGTCCGCCAACATCCTTTTTTCGGCGTCCAATAATAACCAACAACCCAAGATAAATCAATGCGTTATTAAGCCCGCACCGATGCAGGATGAAAATCGGCCTGCATAACAAATGCACGGATCGGTTAAATCATCTGAAATCTCGATACATTGCGCCACTCCTCAAAGCGTCGCAGGGTTCCAGAGGATTCTTGCCTTTCGCTCAAAAATAGCATAAAATCACAATAATACAATTCGCTAATTAGTCCGTTTACACTCCAAAAAACCCGCTAGCGAAGGCGATGCCGTGCGTCTGAAACTGATTAATAAATACAACTTTGTTGCCTGCACCGTACTGCTGGTGACCATGGCCACCTATGCCTTCCTCAATGTCGAAACCCTGACCAACCTCTTTCTCGGAGAAGCCCTGAAGGACGTTGATAACCTCAGCGAAACGATTATCCGCACCACCCACTACCAGATGCTCGAAGACGACCGGGAACGAGTCTACCAGATGATCGAGGAAATCAGCTCGCAAAAGGGTATCGAGCTCATCCGCCTGCTCGACAAAGAGGGGATCATCGCCTACTCGACCCACCACGAGGAAATCGGCTCGGTAGTCGATCGCAACTCCGAAGGGTGCAGCGGCTGCCATTCCGGCGCCACCCCGCTGGCCCGCGCCTCTTCCATGGACCGCAGCCGAACCTTCATCAATCGCGCCGGCATCGAGGTTCTCGGAGTCACCAAAGAAATCACCAACAAACCGAGCTGCTACACCGCCGACTGTCATTTCCACGCCCCCGAAGCGCAGCTGCTCGGCATTCTCGATGTTCATGTCTCCCTTGCCGGAGTCAAGGAGACAGCCGGAGCCTACCGCAACAACATCATCGTCTTCACCATGGTCCTGCTTCTGATCCTGACGACCGTCCTGTCCCTTTTGACCCAGAAGCTCATCAACCTTCCGGTCAATAACCTGCTGGAGCATACCCAGAGGGTGACCCGGGGAGACCTGACCACCCAGATCAAGGATATCCCGCGGGACGAGCTTGGCGAGTTGGCCGAAGCGTTCAACAAGATGACCCTCAACCTGCAGCAGGCCCAGGACGAAAGCCGCCAGTGGGCCGACACCCTGGAGGCCAAGGTCGCCGAGCGCACGGAAAAAATCCAGAGCATGCAGTCGAAACTGCTGCGTTCAGAAAAACTCGCCTCCATCGGCGAACTGGTGGCCGGCATCGCCCATGAGATCAACAACCCGCTGACCGGCATCCTGATGTTCTCCAGCATGATCGAGTCCGACCCGCGCCTCGACCCGGGGATCAGGCAAGACCTCGAAACGATCTTGCACGAAACCCAGCGATGCGCCCGCATCGTCAGAGAACTCCTGGACTTTTCCCGGGAAAACATCCCCCAGAAAAAATGGGAGTCGATCCATGACATCATCGACAAAACCCTGGCCCTGGTCGAACATCAGGCGAGCTTTCACAACATAGCCATCATCAAGGACTACACTGAGACCCTGCCCGAGGTCCTGGTCGACCCGGGGCAGATCGAGCAGGTCCTGATCAACATTGTCATCAATGCCAGCCAGGCGATGTCCGACGGCGGCAGCCTGAAGATCAGGACCTATCCCGGCCGGCACAACAAATTCCTGCACATTGAGATATCCGACACCGGAGGCGGCATCTCGGAGGAGAATCTGCAGAAAATCTTCGACCCCTTCTTCTCGACCAAGGGGGCCAACGGTACCGGTCTCGGGCTTTCGGTATCCTATGGTATTATTGAAAATCACGGCGGCCACATCGAGGTGAGCAGCCGCCTCGGAGAAGGCACCACCTTTCTGGTCAAACTACCCTTCGGCGATCCGGCCGAACTCAATCCACCCGAAGAGACCATTGCCTGACCCCCCTCCTCCTCGCCATCACATCCGAACGTCCCACAAAACAGTAAGCCCCGGTTCCATGTTCATGGACCGGGGCTTACTGTTTTTTTGAGGGGAGGCCTGCCTTGTTCAGGCGTATTCCAGTCGTTGCGCTTAAGGGCATCGAGCACGAAAGCCTTCTCAATGGGGGCCACCGCCCGTTCGCGGAGTTCACGCTTGGCTTCCTTGAGTTCCTCGGTGGTCCTCGGCACAAAATTCTCATCGCCGCCGAGGTCCTGTGGACCCGGCATCGGCAGTTCGAGATCCTCCGGTTCAATCAGCTCGCTGCAACTCAGCACCACCGCCCGCTCGATGATATTCTCCAGCTCCCGGACATTTCCCGGGAAAGAATACTTGTTGAGCATCGCCATGGCCCCCGGCGCCAGTCCGCGGATCTCCTTGTCGATCTCGTCGCCGAACTTTTTCAGAAAATACCGCACCAGCGGTTCGACATCCCCCTTGCGGTCGCACAGCGACGGAAGGTCGATCGGGATGATGTTGAGCCTGAAGAAGAGGTCTTCGCGAAAAGTCCCTTCGGCGACCATCTCCTTGAGGCACTTGTTGGTTGCGGCAATCAGACGGATATCGATGGGGATCGGCTTGGTCCCTCCGATCGGCGTCACCTCGCGCTCCTGCAGTACCCTCAGCAGCTTGGCCTGGGTGGTCAGGCTGATATTGGAGACCTCGTCGAGAAACAGGGTGCCGCCATCGGCCACCTTGAACAGCCCCATCTTGGTCTGAACCGCCCCGGTGAACGAGCCTTTGATATGGCCAAAAAGTTCCGATTCGAGCAGACTCTCGGCCAAGGATGTGCAATCGACGGCGACAAACGGCTGGTCCTTGCGCGGGCTGTTCTGCTGAATGGCCCGGGCAACCAGTTCTTTACCTGTTCCACTTTCCCCGGAAATCAACACGGTGCTGTCGGTTTTCGCCACCTGCAGGATGCGCCTGTACACCTTCTGCATCTGCGGGCTTTCGCCGACAATATTGCCGATCCCCGTGGCCTGGCCACGATCCGACTCTGAAGCGTTCCGGCTCAGCAGAACGGTTCGCTGCTCCAGGGCCTTGTGAACCTTTTCACTGATCTGCACCGGGGTAAAGGGCTTGGCCAGGTAATCGAAGGCCCCGCTTTTCATGGCATCGACAGCCGTTTCGACGGTCGAATAACCGGTGACAATAATGACCGGCACATCCGGCTGCAGAATCCTGATCGCCTTGAGGAGCTCCATCCCCCCCATCCCCGGCATTTTAAGGTCAGTGATGACCAGGTCGTAGTCCTCGGCCTGCAACCTTTCCAGGGCAATGCGCCCACTGGCCTTGGGCTCTGCCTGATACCCTTCCTTCTCAAGAATTCGACGAACGCCCTCCCTGATTACCGCTTCATCATCGACTACCAGAATTCTCGCCTTGGCCATGCGTTTAGTACTCCTTTGTCCAACTTTGCACACACGTTGGTTCAATCTTACTGAAAATGTCTCATAAAATCAATCCAATGTTGAACCGGGTGGAGTATACACCCCGCCGAAATGGGGCGTTTGCCCCTTTCGCGATTGGGCATATTCACCTGTATATTTTTCCGATACACCCTGATCTGACAGGTAACCCTCCAAAACTCATATCTTTTTTGGGGAGCGTTTCGAAAGGACGGAAAAAGCCCCCGCCGGGGCCCGTATAAAAGTTTTATACACCTCTTCTCATGGCGAGAGGCCACGCGCATTCGGCCTCCTCCCATTTCCCGTTCATTATTGAGCAGTTAAAGCTTTTTGAACTTCAAAATATTTTTTGGCACGTCCGTTGCCTATTGATATATTCACATTTGACACGACTCATCACAGGGCATCCCTAAATGTTTAAGAAAGGAGCAGAGCCATGAAAGCAATGCATCGGGTAATGGTGGGAATGTCGGTGTTCGCCGCAACGGTCTCCCCGGCATTCGCAACAGCAGGAGGCGGCGGCGAACGCCACGGCAGTCTGGCGGCCTGGATCTTTCTGGGCTTCTGCGCCCTGGTTGTCGTTGCGCAGCTGATACCGGCGGCACTGCTCTTCATCGGCATTATCAAGGGGGTTTTTCAGAAAGGCGAGGAGAAGGCGTCGGTCTCGGTCAAATCGATCAAATAACCTAGTTCGGAGGAGGGTCAAACGGCCCAAACAACTTACCACAAAGGGAGAGACTACCGTGCGACAATTGAACAAACACCTGCTGTTACTCATTCACATGGCATTGGCGATTCTGCTCTGTGCGTCGGTCGCTTGTGCCATGGAGTCCGAAGACTGTCTCGGCTGCCACAGCGAACCGGACGAGGTCGGCGAAGAGCTTTTCATCAACGGCACCTCGTTCGACACCACCGCCCACGCCGAACTCGGCTGCGTCTCGTGTCACGAGTCGGTCACCGAGGAACACCCCGATGACGGCCTCACCCCCTCCAAGGCCAGCTGCCAGGACTGCCACGACACGGTCTATGAAGAATACAGTCTCAGCGTGCATGGCGCCAACGCCTCGTGTTCAGACTGCCACAATCCCCATACCGTCAAATCGGCCGTCCAGGTCTCCGGCATTGACATGAATGGCCAGTGTGCTTCGTGCCACGAAATCGCAGAAACGGTCCAGACCCATGAACAGTGGCTCCCCCAGGCAAGCCTTCACATCGAGGCGATCCCCTGTATCACCTGCCATACCGGTTCCGAAGATTACGTGATCACCATGTACCTGATCAAGCGCGACAACGAAAGCCGCTACAGCGACTTCGTACCGGCCAGCCGCGAGGACCTGGAACAGCTCGCGGGGAGCGCACCGATCGAGACTATTGTCGATGCCGACAACAAC
>CALZIC010000344.1 GCA_945787285.1 uncultured Desulfuromonadales bacterium | reverse complement strand
TCAAGGTCCTCGCCGTCGATGTGCCCCGCAAGCGAATCTCCCTCTCGATCAAGGAAGCGATGGAGGGGGGCGCGGGCAAGCCGAAACAGGAACGTCCGGCCCGGCCCGAAAAGAAGAAACCGGCTGCGGATGACCGCAGCGCCTGGGAGAAGGCGGGTTTTCGGGTGAAAAAGCGCTAAAGGCAAAATCTGTTTAACCACGGGGGACACGGGGAACACGGGGAGAACCAAGGTCAAAACCTTAACCTCTCAAGGTTTGGTCAAAAGAGGATGAGCGGTTGAAGAATATTTTTACCCTTGTTGGGAGTTCTTTACGAATTCAAGTTTTTCGTTTTTCGCCTTCCCCCCGTGCTCCCCGTGTTCCCCGTGGTAAATGCTTTTTGCTTTGTGGTTGAGCTTCTTGGTATACCTGTAAGTCAGGGGCGGCGCACTGAACTTGTTCCCTCTTGATGTGTAAGCGAACGTATTGAGCGGCCGAGGGGCCGATTTGAAAGGTGATTTCAATGACACAGAAACTCGTCGACCTGCATTTGCATACCACCTGCTCCGACGGGGTGCACCCGCCCGCCGAACTTGGGGTGGAAGTCCTCTCCGGGGTCGAACTGTCGGTGGTCTACGAATCGTTTCACGATATTCACCTGCTCAGTTACGGTTTCGATCACCACCATGCCGGTCTGCAGCGGGAGCTGGCCGATTTTCGGGAATTCCGCGAGACCCGCAACGAGCGCATCGTCGAGAGGGTCAACGAAAAGCTGATTTCCGAAGGGCGCAAACCGATCGACATGCAGGCGGTCAAGGAAAAGGCCGGCGGCACCATCGGCCGGCCGCATATCGCCATGGCCCTGATCGAGGACGGTCATGTGAGCGGCAAGGATGATGCTTTCAAACGATACCTGGTACCGTGCAACGTTGAAAAGCGCCTTTTTCCCATTGCCGAGGCGATCGATCTGGTTCACCGCGCCGGCGGGGTGGCGGTGCTGGCCCATCCCCCTTTTATCACTTCCGAGCGCAAGGTGTTCCGTCAGCTTCTCGACACCTTCGTCGGGCTCGGGCTCGATGGGGTCGAGGCCCACAATTCGGGAGCGAGCAACGACGACATCGACTGGTACATCACCGAGGCAAGGCGCCGCAACCTGATCGTCACCGGTGGTTCCGACTTTCACGGCGGCGAAGGGGGGGAGATCGTCATCGGCAGCGGCCGGGGTAACCTGAGAATTCCCTACACCTGCGTCGAGGAGATCCGGCGGGTACTGAGCGAGCGTGAATCGGGGGCTTCTTTCCCGCCTTGTTAAAGCGGGCCTTTCTCCCTTTTCTTTGCCTTCCGAAGCCATTGTGTGGTAGGGGGAATTTGCCGAAATTGCCGTTTCGTGCTATGGTTGTCAGTTAGTGGCCATGTCATCGGTGGATTTGACCCACCGTTATCGGGTACGCCCGTGCGGCATGGTCTCCCAAAAAGAATAGAATAGATCGTTAGGAGAAAAAATGAGTCAGGTAAAAGACGGCGATACCGTTAAAGTTCATTACACCGGAACCCTCGAGGACGGAACCGTATTCGACACCTCTCGCGAGCGCGAGCCGATGGAGTTCACCCTGGGGCAGGGCCAGTTGATCCCCGGTTTTGAAAAGGCCGTTCTGGGGATGAGCGTTGGCGAAAGCTGTAACGTGAATATTCCGGCTGATGAAGCCTACGGCCCCGTCCGTGACGAGATGCACCTGCAGGTGCCCCGTGATCAGTTCCCTGAAGACATGGAGCCCGAGCTCGGCATGCAGCTTCAGGTCGGTCAGGCCGAAGGGCAGGGGATGGTCGTTGTGATCACCGAGATCTCCGACGAGCAAATCACCCTCGACGCCAATCACCCGTTGGCCGGTAAGGACCTGACCTTCGATATCGAACTGGTCGCTTAGTTCCCATCCGGAAACTATGGATGGAACTGGCTTAGGTTTTTCCATACAAGGAGTCATGCGCAGGGGCGGCCAACGGGATCTATTCCCGGCCGCCCCTGCCGTTTTTATTTATGAGCCGCCAATACACCTTCTTTGCCACCGTCCCCAAGGGGATCGAATCGCTGCTGGCCGATGAAATCCGCCAGCTGGGCGCCAGTGAGGTTTCCGAAACCCTCGCCGGCGTCTCCTTCGCAGGCCCCCTGGAGACCGCCTACCGGGCCTGTTTGTGGTCGCGCCTGGCGAGCCGGATTCTGCTCCCCCTGGCCACCTTCGCCTGCGCCAGCCCCGAAGAGCTCTATGCCGGAGTGAAGGGCATCGACTGGGCCGAGCATCTCGACCCCGAAGGGACTCTGGCGGTCGATGCCAGCATTGCCCGCTCGCAGATCACCCACTCCCACTACGCGGCTCTCAAGGTCAAGGATGCGGTGGTCGACCTGTTTCGAGACCGCTACGGGGTGCGTCCCTCGGTCAGCCCGAATCGCCCGGACATCCGCATCAACCTCTATTTAAACCGGGACACGGCGACGGTCAGCCTCGATCTTTCCGGAGAGAGCCTGCACCGACGCGGTTACCGGGACGAGGGGGTGCTGGCCCCCCTTAAAGAGAACCTGGCGGCGGCCATTCTGCTGCGTTCGAGATGGCCTGAGATCGCCGGTGAGGGTGGAGCGCTCCTCGATCCGATGTGCGGTTCGGGAACCTTGGTTCTCGAAGGGGCCATGATGGCCGGCGACATCGCTCCGGGGTTGCTGCGTCCCTATTTCGGTTTTCTCGGCTGGCGCGGCCATGACGCCGGGCTCTGGCAGAGCCTGCTCGACGAGGCGCAAGTGCGCCGCGCCGCCGGACTCGACAGCATCCCCCTGATGACCGGCTACGATTGCGACCATAAGGCGGTACGGGCCGCCTGGGTCAATGCCGAAAAGGCCGGCCTGCACGACCGGTTGCATTTCGAAAGGCGGTCGGTCGCGGCTCTCGAGCCGCTGCCCGGCAAACGGGCGGTTGTTGGGCTGGTGGTCGTCAATCCTCCCTATGGCGAGCGCCTGGGAGAGGTCGAGGATCTCAAGGGGCTCTACGAAACCTTTGGCGATCGTCTCAAACATCATTTTCTCGGATGGAAGGCGGCGGTCTTTACCGGCAACGCCGAGCTCGGCAAATGCCTCGGCCTTAGGGCTCACCGTATGCACACCCTGTACAATGGGGCGCTGCTGTGCAAGCTGCTGCATATCGAGGTTGCACCCGAATCGTTTGTCGAAAAACGCGGCCCGGCTCCGGTGCGGCTCAGCGAAGGGGCGACCAGTTTTGCCAACCGCCTGCGCAAGAATCTTAAGACCCTCGGCAAATGGGCCCGCAAGGAAGGGGTGAGCTGCTATCGCCTCTACGACAGCGATATCCCCGAGTACGCGGTGGCCGTTGATCTTTATGAAGACTCGGTGCATGTGCAGGAATACCAGGCGCCCAAGAGTATCGACGAGAGCAAGGCCGCCCACCGGCTGCAGGAGGCGATGTCGGTTCTCCCCGAGGTGCTCGACGTTCCGGAAAACCGGATTTTTCTCAAGGTTCGCCAGCGCCAGAAGGGGCGCGAACAGTACCGCAAGTTGGCCACCGAAGGGCAGTTTCACGAGGTGAGCGAGGGGAACTGCCGGTTCCTGGTCAATTTCTCTGACTATCTCGATACCGGCCTGTTTAGGAGATGGCTGCCGGCAAACGCTTTCTCAACCTCTTTGCCTACACCGGCGCCGCCACCGTGCATGCCGCCATAGGCGGGGCGGAGTCGACCCTGACCATCGACATGAGCCAGACCTACCTCGACTGGGCCAAACGCAACCTGGCCCTGAACGGCATTGTCAACGGCAGCCACCGCTTCGTTCGTTCCGATTGTCTCGAATGGATTGCCAACGGGGAGGGGGAGTATGATCTGATCTTCCTCGATCCGCCGACCTTTTCCAATTCCAAGCGCATGGAGGGGACTTTCGACGTCCAGCGTGACCATGTCGACCTGCTTTCGGCCACTTCGTCGCTGCTGGCCGAAGAAGGCGTGCTGATCTTCTCCAACAACAACCGGCGCTTCAAGATGGATGTCGAGGCCCTGCCGGATCTGCAGATCGAAGACATCTCTCGCCAGACCATCTCCAAAGACTTCGAGCGCAACCCGCGCATTCACAACTGCTGGAGGATTACCCGGAAGTAGTAGACGTAAATCGGCCCCTCGCACAGTTGTTGACCGCTCGAGGGGCCGATTTTTTACAGGTCGGTATTGGGCTTCGGCTGGGGCAGCAGCCATTTACGCAAGGCCTTTTTCCACAGGTACTCTTCCTTGCTGAGATCCTGGCCCATCCAGCGGGCGTCCATGGCTCTTTTGACAAAAGGGCGCAGGTCTTTTCGATCGAAGGCCGCAAAAACTTTCCTGCCCATATAGGGCTTCATGAATTCCCAGAATCCTATTTCGCCCTTGCCGCGGGCGACAAACGTTTCGTAAATATCCCTGAATTCATCGATCCAGAATATGTTTTCGCGCCATGGGCCGACTTCGCATTGTTGTCCCAGCACCAGGTTTTGGTATTCGACCCATGGAAAGTTGAGCCCGCACCGGTTGGCCAGCAGGGTGGATCGATTATATCGACCATTGACTTCCATCAGTTTGTAGCGTCCGTCCCGGCTGTCTCTTTTGAACTCCATGCAGGAGTATCCCCGAAGCCCAAGGGCTTTAATGATCTGACGGCCTGGTTCGATGATTTCGGGGATCCGTTTGCTCGATACGACTCCAGGCACACCGAACGCCATCGGCGAGAGCCTGACCTTCCGGGCCGTGAACTCCGCTACGGGCTGCCCTTTGACGAAATACGAATTGTAGTTCGCCCCATCGCAATCATCCCCCGGTATGAATTCCTGAATCATGACCTCGATTCCCGCTTTTTGCGCCCGATCATACTCAATATAGGCTTCTCCCAGAGTTCTGACTTTTACCAGCTTTTTTCTGAAACGTTCAAAATACCTATGGCTGTAACACGGCTTGATCAAACATGGAAATCCGATCTTTTCGCAGAATGCCCTGATCTCTATGCGTGACTTGGGGACCCTGGTCCTGGGGGCCGCAACCCCTATGGTTTCCGCCACCGCATAGGTATGTTTTTTGTCCAGAAACTTCTGAGTAACATCCCAGCCGCTGCAGGCAACAAGATGCTCCTTTTCAAGGAGTTCCTTGTTTTTGGCAACAGTGTACAGGGTCGCATCGTCGGCCGGAATGATGAGGCATTGGCCAAAACGTTTTTTGCAGGAGAGCAGAATATCGATGAATTCCCGTTCCCGTTTTTCGGGGTGCGGGGCAAGGATGGCTTCGGTGACATATTTTGATAAAAATCCCATGTCGTTTTTTTCGTAATAAATGGCGACGATCGGGATGCCCATGGGGCCGAGGGACCTGATGACTCCCAGTCCCATGTTATGTGTTGAAAGAATGATCACTGGAAGCATAGCCGAATCCCTTTTTCAAGGTATCAAGAGCACAGGACAATCGGGTGTTATAAAAAATACATGATTGAAGTGTTTTGGTTTATTTATTAGTGATTTGCTTCAATTAAACCTCCGAATTCGCCGATGTCAATCAAGAGAAAACATGCTGCGCTCTCGGGACGGGCAGAACGATAAGGAAAGCCCTTCTCATCGGTAGGGCACCAATCCTGTGATAAACTGTAATTAACAGTTTTTCCGACTGCGGTAATGTTGACCCATTAAGGCCAGTCTCCGTTGCCCTTGCCGGGCAGAAGCTGAACAAGGAGGGCCGCCATGCGATACCCGGTTTTGTTTTTCCTGTCCCTTCTCCTCTGCTGTTACCCTGCCTGAAAGAGAAGATCGACGCCGTATTTGTGCTCCTGCAGGAGACGCAGATCGAAAAGTCGCAAAGAGATGCGCGGCTTATTGAGGTCGTCACCCCCATTTTCGATTTCAAGACCATGGCCAAATTGAGTCTCGGCAAGAAATACTGGCCGGGGCTCAGCCCCGAACAGCAAGAGGACTTTTCCGATCTCTTCATCCAGCGATTGCAGGATTCCTACCTTGAAAAACTCGATCTTTACAACGACGAAAAGATCGTTTATGAGGAACCGAGTCAGGTGGGCAACAAGGTGCACATGGCCACCACCCTGGTTTCAGGGGCCAACCGCATCTCCATGCTCTACAAGTTCTACCGGACCGAGGGCGGTTGGAAAATCTACGATATCGAGATCGAGGGGGTGAGCATCATGCAAACCTACCGTTCCCAGTTTGACGGGGTGCTGAAAAAGGGGACTATCGATGACCTGCTGGAAAAACTGCGTAAAGTCGGTGAATTCAATATCCCCTCGGGCAGTCATGGATAGCCCGGGCTGAATCTCGCAATGCATTGACTATGCTGAAAAACTTTTACGACAGGCTTGTCCTCCAATACCCCAGGAGTGTTTTCCTGCTCATCCTGTTGTCGGTATTGTGCCTGGGATACCAGACCAGAAAGTTGGAGATCGACATCGACGCTTCGGCCGAGACCCTCCTTCTGGAAGATGACGCCGATCTGCACTTCACCCGGCTGATCAACGCCCGCTATAAAAGTACCGACTTCCTCGTCATATCCTATACCCCCCGGCAAGACCTTCTATCCGACGCGGTGTTGGCGGACATCGGCCGTCTGAGCGATGATCTCGAGGCGCTTGACGGGGTCGAGTCGGTCACCTCGATCCTCGATGTGCCGCTGCTGGAAAGTCCGCCTCGGCCGATCCGCGATGTCATCCACAACCTCCCGACCCTGGAGTCGGCGACGGTGGACAGGTCCCTGGCCCGAATCGAGCTGCTGAACAGCCCCATCTACCGAAACCTCCTGGTCAGTCCCGATTTCAGGACCACGGCGCTGCAGGTGAACCTGCCGGTCGATGAAACCTACCGGGAGCTGCTCACGCGCCGCAACGAGCTCAAGCGCAAGCTGAAATCGCTCGCGATCACCGAGGCCGAACGCGCCGAGCTCGATGAGGTGCAGGTGCGCTTCAAGGCGCACCGGGACAGGGAGCGGGTCCGCCAGCACCGGACCATCATCGGGGTCAGGGCGGTCATGGACCGCTACCGGGACCGGGCGGAGCTCTTTCTCGGCGGCGTCAGCATGATCGCCGACGATATGATCTCCTTTATAAAGAGCGACCTCAAAATCTTCGGCCTCGGGGTTCTGCTGCTGCTGATCGTCACCCTGGGGGTCATTTTCAGGCAGCTGCGCTGGGTTCTGCTGCCGATCCTCTGCTGCGGCTTTTCGGTTATCGCCACCTGCGGTCTGCTCGGCATGTTCGGCTGGGAGGTGACCGTCGTCTCCTCCAACTTCATCTCCCTGCAGCTGATCATCACCATGGCCGTCACCATTCACCTGTGCGTCCGCTACCGGGAGCTGGCGGACGAGCTCCCCGATGGCGGTCAGCGCCGGCTGATCCTCGAAACCGTGACCTCAATGGCCAAGCCGTGCCTCTACGCTGTACTCACCACCATTGCCGGGTTCAGTTAACTGATTCTCTGCAAAATTCTGCCGGTCATT
>CALZIC010000343.1 GCA_945787285.1 uncultured Desulfuromonadales bacterium | reverse complement strand
TGATTACACCGATCGCTATGGACAAGGAGCTTCGCTTCGCTATCCGTGAGGGTGGCCGGACCGTAGGCGCCGGTGTTGTCAGCGATATCATCGAGTAATAGAGGATATTCACATGCCGAGCCAGAAGATCAGAATCCGTTTGAAAGCTTATGACCATAAGCTGCTCGATCTCTCCGTTAACGAGATCGTGGATACAGCGAAACGCACCGGCGCCCGGGTGGCTGGCCCCGTGCCTCTGCCGACGGTCATTAACAAATATTGCGTTCTGCGTGGCCCCCACGTCGACAAAAAGAGCCGCGAACAGTTCGAGATGCGTACCCATAAGCGAAGGGTACGAGTAATGATACAGGGAATCTTGGGTAAGAAGCTGGGGATGACCCAGGTCTATGCCGCAGACGGGAAGCAGATCCCGGTCACGGTGGTCGAAGCTGGCCCCTGCGTGGTTCTGCAGAAGAAAACCGTTGAGACTGATGGATATAACGCCCTCCAGGTCGGATTTGGTCCCCGCAAAAGTCACCGGACCAACCAGCCTGCCATGGGGCATTTCAAAAAAGCAGGAAAAGGTGCATTCAACCACCTGCGCGAGCTTGCAGCGGACAACGTTGACGACTACAACGTCGGTGACGAAGTGACCTGTGAACTCTTCAAGACAGGCGACATCATCGATGTCACCGGCACCAGCAAGGGTAAAGGGTTTCAGGGCGTTATCAAGCGCTGGAATTTCTCCGGTGGTCGTGCCAGCCACGGCTCCAAGTTCCATCGTGGTCCCGGTGCAATCGGCTGCAGCGCCTGGCCTTCCCGCGTGTTCAAGGGGAAGAAGATGGCCGGCCAGATGGGCAACGAAAAGGTGACCACGCAGAACCTCGTCATCGCTGACGTTCGTGCCGAGTAAAGGCGTTAAGGCCAAGAAATAGCCCCGTTGATCATCGGGGCGTGGGAGAAAGACCATGGCTAACATTGTTGTTTACGATATTAATAAAAATCAGGTCTCCGAAAGGGAGCTGGCCGAAGGCGTCTTCAATGACGACGTCCGTGGCTACCTGATTCACGATATGGTGCGTTACCAGCTGGCGGCTCGCCGCCAGGGTACTTCCTCCACCAAGACTCGCAGTGAAGTCCGAGGTGGAGGAAAGAAACCCTATAAGCAGAAGGGTACCGGTAACGCCCGTCAGGGGTGTATTCGTGCTCCTCACTACGTTGGCGGCGGCGCAGCTTTTGGCCCGAGGCCCCGTGACTACCAATTCAAACTGAACCGTAAGGTGAAGAAGGCTGCCCTGCGCAGTGCGCTTTCCGTACGTTTCAAAGAAGAGAAGCTGACGGTTCTGAGCGCGTTTGATCTCGAAAAGATCAGCACCAAGGGCGTGGTCGAGGTTCTCAATCGGTTCGATATCAGCAAGGCGCTGGTTGTCGTCTCCGATGCCAATCATAACCTCGAACTCTCCGCCCGCAACCTTCCCAATGTCAAGGTTCTGCGTGCTGAGGGGGTCAACGTCTACGACGTGATGAAATACCCCAACCTGATCGTGACCGAGGGGGCCGTTTCCCAGCTGGAAGGAGCGTTAGCGTCATGAAGCCGCTGCATCAGATAATTAAAAGACCGTTGGTCACCGAAAAGTCCACTCTTCTTCAGGAAGCCGGACCGGTTGTGACTCTCGAAGTTTCCCTGGATGCCAACAAAATCGAGATCAAAAAGGCTGTTGAAAAAGCGTTTGACGTCAAGGTCAAAAACGTGAACACCAGTCTGGTCGCCGGCAAAGTTAAGCGCTTCGGGAAAAACTTCGGCAAGCGTTCTAACTGGAAAAAGGCTTTTGTGACCCTCGAAGAGGGAAGCAGCATCGATTTCTTCGGTGTCTAAAGGATTGTAATCAAGCGATACGGAGTTACTATAATGGCGATCAAAAAGTTTAAACCGACCTCGCCGGGTCGTCGTAACATGACCTCGTCCACTTTCGAGGAAATAACGACTTCCACCCCTGAGAAGTCTCTTGTTGCGCCCCTGAAACGTAGCGGCGGCCGCAACAACAACGGCCGGATTACCAAGCGCCATACCGGTGGTGGGCACAAGCGGAAGTACAGGATCATTGACTTTAGGCGGGACAAGAAAGAAATACCCGCTACGGTTGTATCCGTTGAATATGACCCCAACCGGTCAGCCCGTATCGCGCTGCTCAATTATGCCGACGGTGAAAAGCGTTATATTCTTGCTCCTAACGGCATCAATGTTGGTGATACCATCATTGCCAGCGAGCAGGCGGACATCAAGCCCGGGAACGCCATGACCATTCGGTCGATTCCGCTGGGTACCTGGGTGCACAATGTCGAGCTGAAAATCGGCAAGGGGGGTCAGATGGCCCGCAGCGCCGGCACCTACGCGATGATCGCTGCCAAAGAGGGCAAGTACGCTCAGCTGCGTCTTCCTTCCGGTGAAGTTCGGCTGGTCCTGCAGGACTGCTGCGCCACGGTCGGTCAGGTCGGCAACACCGATCATGAAAATGTCAAGATCGGTAAGGCCGGTCGTAACCGCTGGTTGGGCAAGCGTCCCCAGACTCGTGGCGTCGCCATGAACCCGGTTGACCATCCCCACGGTGGTGGTGAGGGCAAGAGCTCCGGTGGTCGCCACCCGGTCACCCCGTGGGGCGTGCCGACCAAGGGTTATAAAACCCGTACCAACAAGCGGACCGACAAGTTCATTGTCCGCCGTCGCAAGAAATAACGCTTTTTAGTAATAGAGGAGATAGCAGTGGCTAGATCTATCAAGAAAGGGCCGTACGTCGAGGAAAGCCTTTTGCGGAAAATGGAAGTCGAAGGTGGTGCCGGCACTAAGAAGGTTGTAAAGACCTGGTCACGGCGCTCCACCATTTTACCTGAATTCGTTGGTCTGACCTTCGCCGTTCATAACGGCAGGAAGTTCGTGCCGGTCTTTGTATCGGAGAATATGGTTGGCCACAAGCTCGGCGAATTCGCTCCTACCCGTACTTACTACGGCCACGGCGCGGATAAGAAGAGCAAAAAGAGATAAGATCCTGCAGAGGAGTTTTAATTCATGGAAGCCAGAGCCAAACTGAGGTATGTTCGCCTCTCTCCCCAGAAGACCCGTCTGGTAGTGGATATGGTCCGTGGCAAAGGGGTGCAGGACGCGCTTAATATTCTCAAGTTCTCCCCGCAGAAAGCTGCAGATATTGTATCCACCTTGGTGAGCTCGGCGGTTGCCAACGCCGAACAGAAAGGGGTCTCCGATATCGACCGTCTTGTAGTCAAGGCGATTACCGTCGATCAGGGCCCTGCACTGAAGCGCTTTATTCCCCGTGCCCAGGGGCGCGCCACCAAGATTCGTAAACCGACCAGTCATATTACAGTTGTACTTGACGAAAAGTAAGTTGTGAGGAGGTGATAGTTTGGGCCAGAAAGTTCATCCTATTGGATTTAGGTTAGGGGTCATCAGAACCTGGGAATCAAAGTGGTATGCCGAGGCGGATTACGCCAAGCTGCTTCATGAAGATATCAGGCTGCGTAACTACCTTAAGAAGAGACTCTATCACGCAGGGATTTCCAAGATCGAATTGGAGCGCGCTGCGAACAAGGCGAAGATCAATATTTTCGCTGCCCGTCCCGGTATCATTATCGGCAAGAAGGGTTCTGAGGTTGAGGCACTCAAAAAAGAGCTGGCCAAACTCACCGACAAAGAAGTCTTCATAAATATCCAGGAAGTGCGCAAGCCGGAAATTGATGCCCAGCTGGTGTCCGAAAACGTCGCTTTGCAGCTTGAGCGCCGGGTGGCCTTCCGTCGTGCGATGAAAAAGAGCGTCAGCATGGCCCTTAAGTTCGGTGCCCAGGGGATCAAGATCACCTGCGCCGGTCGTCTGGGTGGTGCCGAAATGAGCCGTACCGAGTGGTACCGCGAAGGGCGCGTGCCTCTGCACACCCCCATGTTAATGCCCAAGAAGGTTAAGCATAGAAAGACATTTAAAGGGCGCATGAAGGGCGCAGCCAAGGGCGGCACCGAGGTCAGCTTCGGTGATTTCGGCCTGCAGGCCACCGATTGTGGCTGGCTGTCCTCACGGCAGATTGAAGCTGCCCGTCGCGCCATGACCCGCTACATCAAGCGTGGTGGTAAAATCTGGATTCGGGTTTTTCCCGACAAGCCTCTGACCCGCAAGCCTGCTGAGACTCGTATGGGTAAGGGGAAGGGATCTCCTGATAGCTGGGTGGCCATCGTTCGCCCCGGAATGATGCTGTACGAAATGCAGGGTGTTGAAGAAACCGTCGCCCGCGAGGCATTCCGTCTGGCTGCTCACAAGCTCCCGATGAAGACCAAGTTTGTAGCCAGGGAGGAGTCGGCCAATGAAATCTAACGAAATGAATGACCTCAGTGTTGAGGATCTGCAGAAAAAATCCGAAGAGTTGAACCAGGAACTGTTCAACCTGAGGTTTCAGTTGCATACCGGTCACCTGGAAAACACCGCACGGGTACCCCAGGTTAAGAAAGATATCGCCCGGGTTAAGACTGCAAGGACAAGCGGTGGAGAGTCCGGGAGATCCTTGAGAAACACGTAACCGTTTAGGAGATACAAGTCATGATCCAGATGCAGACCATGCTTGATGTCGCAGACAACTCCGGTGCCCGGAAGCTGTGCTGCATCAAGGTCCTCGGAGGATCCAAGCGTAAATACGCCGGCCTCGGGGACATCATTATCTGCTCCGTAAAGGAGGCCCTTCCGAACTCCAAAGTCAAGAAGGGCGACGTAGTACGGGCTGTTATTGTCCGGACTGCCAAGGAAATAGGTCGTCCCGACGGCTCCCGCATCCGCTTCGACAAAAACTCTGCAGTTGTGGTCAACGCTGCAGGTGAACCGGTCGGTACCCGTATCTTTGGACCTGTGGCCCGCGAACTTCGTGCCAAGCGCTACATGAAAATCGTTTCGCTGGCACCTGAGGTCCTTTAAAAGAGATAACTGGGAGATATAAGATAATGGCGGCAAAAAGACTTCATGTCAAAAAAGATGACATGGTGATGATAATAGCTGGTAAAGAGAAGGGCAAGTCCGGTAAGGTCAGCCGTCTCTTCACCGCCAAGGGGCGCCTTGTTGTTGAAGGCCTCAATATTGTCAAGCGACATACCCGTCCTTCCCAGAGCAATCAGGAAGGCGGTATCGTCGAGAAGGAAGCTGCGGTGGACGCTGCAACGAGATTGTTGATAAGTAACGGAGGATTTCCATGGCCAGACTGAAAGAAAAGTACCAGGTCGAGCTGGTTCCCCAGCTGAAGAAAGACCTGCAGCTTAACAATGTGATGGAAGTCCCCCGTGTTGAAAAAGTTGTAATCAATATGGGCCTCGGGGAGGCAATCCAGAATATCAAGGTTCTCGAATCGGCGGTGGAGGAACTGACTGCAATCGCCGGTCAGAAAGCCGTAATCACCAAGGCTAAAAATTCCATCGCAGCCTTTAAGCTTCGTGAAGGAATGCCCATCGGTTGCCGGGTTACCCTGCGTCGCGAAAAAGCCTATGAATTTCTTGACAGGCTTGTTAATATCGCCCTTCCCAGGGTTCGCGATTTTAAGGGCGTTTCCCCCAAGGGATTCGACGGCCGCGGCAACTACACCCTCGGAATTCGCGAGCAGCTCATCTTTCCCGAAATCGATTTTGACAAGATCGATAAGGTAAAGGGGCTGAATGTGACTGTGGTCACTTCTGCCAAAACCGATGAGGAAGGGCGGGCTCTTCTCGCCAGCCTCGGTATGCCGTTCAGAAAATAGTTAAGGATATCGGAGGAAAACAGTGGCGAAAAAATCGATGATGATCAAGGCTAAGCGGCCACAAAAGTTCGGGGTCAGGGAGTACAATCGCTGTCCTCTGTGCGGCCGTCCCAGAGCCTATTATCGTAAATTTGACATGTGCCGGATTTGCTTGCGTAAGCTCGCCTCGGAGGGCAAACTCCCCGGCGTAGTCAAGTCAAGCTGGTAAAGAGAAATTAAGGAGTTGCATCCATGGCAATGACTGATCCTATCGCGGATATGCTGACCCGCATCCGTAACGCGGGCCTTGCGAAGCATCCGAAGCTGGACCTGCCTTCGTCTAACATTAAAGTGGCTTTGGCTACGGTGCTCAAGGATCTCGGATATATCAAGAACTTCAAGAGCATGAGCGACGACAAGCAGGGCGTGCTGAGAATCTATCTCAAGTTCGACAACGAAAACCAACACGTTATCCACGAGATCAAACGGGTTTCTACCCCCGGACGTCGTATGTACGTGGGAAAAGATGAAATTCCCATGATCAAAAATGGCCTCGGATGTGCCATTCTCTCGACATCCAAAGGGGTTATGGACGATGCGGCTGCCCGGGAGGCGCAGGTGGGCGGCGAGCTCCTCTGCACCATCTGGTAAGGATACGGGTTAAGGAGCTTATACAATGTCAAGAATTGGGAAAAAACCCATTGAGATCCCGTCCGGGGTCAAGGTTTCACTCAACGGGGACTCCATCAGCGTGAAGGGCCCCAAAGGGGAACTCAACCGCAACCTTCCCGTTGCGGTAACTGTCGCTGTCGAGGCTGACAGCATTCAGGTGAGCCCCCCGGAAAGTGTCCGCCGTGACACTTCCCTTCAGGGCCTGACCCGTACCCTGATCGCCAACATGATCACTGGCGTAACCAACGGCTACGAGCGCGTCCTCGAGATCAACGGGGTTGGATACCGCGCCGACGTCAAGGGCAAGATTTTGAACCTGGCTCTGGGATACTCGCACCCCATCGAGTACCCGCTTCCCGAAGGGATTACCGCCGAGGTCGAAAAGCAGACCAAGGTTACCCTCAAGGGGATCGATAAAGAGCTGATCGGGGCTACCGCAGCCAAGATCCGTTCCTTCCGTGCTCCCGAACCCTACAAGGGCAAGGGGATCAAGTACGCCGAAGAGCGCATCCTGCGTAAGGCCGGCAAGACCGGTAAGAAATAATCGTAATTAAGGCCAAGGAGAAAGACTGTGAGCGTCGCAAATAAAAGGCGTCTGGCACGCATGAAGCGTCAGGTGCGCGTACGGCGGAAAGTTCTCGGGACGGTTGAGCGTCCCAGGCTTTGTATCTTCCGCAGTTCCAAGCACATCTATGCGCAACTCATCGAGGATACTGACGGACGTACCCTGGTCGCCGCGTCAACCGGCTGTAAAGAGGTTGCGGACGGCCTGAAATATACTGGTAACGTCGAGGCTGCCAAGGCTGTGGGTGAAGCTATTGCCAAGAAAGCCCTTGAGAAAAATATCAAACAGGTGGTCTTCGACCGCAACGGCTTCCTCTATCACGGTCGCGTGAAGGCTCTTGCCGATGCGGCCCGTGAAGCCGGCCTGTCCTTTTAGAGTTAAGGAGGAGTTCTTTGCAACGCATAGATTCCAACCAACAGGACTTGAACGACCGCGTTATTCACATTAACCGTTGTTCCAAGGTCGTCAAAGGTGGTCGTCGTTTCAGCTTCTCCGCTCTGGTGGTGGTTGGCGACGGTCAGGGTGCTGTAGGATTCGGGCTTGGCAAGGCCAAGGAAGTACCCGAAGCCATCCGCAAAGGGGTTGAGCAGGCCAAGAAAAACCTGATTCACGTACCTCTTAAAGACCGCACTATCCCCTTCGATGTTGTCGGGAAATTCGGGGCAGGAAAAGTTCTGCTTAAGTCCGCCTCCGAAGGTACCGGTGTTATCGCCGGTGGCGCGGTGCGCGCGGTGCTCGAGGTTGCAGGAGTGGGTGATATCCTCTCCAAGTGCCTCGGTTCGAACAACCCCCACAACGTCGTTAAGGCGACCATCAATGCTCTTGGCCAGCTCAAAAGCGCTGAAGAGATCATGGAGCGCCGCGGCATCCAGGCGTCGGCTGAGTAATTCGAGCCGACAAGGAGACAGACATGGCCGGAGAAGTAAAAGTAACGCTGAAAAAGAGTGGCATTGGTCGCACACCCCTGAAATCCGCGGGATGATTCGCAAGGTCTCCCACATGGTCGTGGTCGAGGACTGACACACTGAGGATTATGGATATGGATCTGAGTAATTTACAACCGGCAATCGGTTCTACAAAAAATCGCAAGCGCATCGGGCGTGGTCAGGGCTCCGGCACCGGCAAGACTTCCGGTAAGGGGCACAAGGGCCAGAATTCCCGTAGCGGCGGCGGCGTCAAGGCAGGTTTCGAAGGGGGGCAGATGCCTCTTCATCGGCGTCTTCCCAAGCGCGGCTTCACCCCGCTGACCAAAAAGGTTTATGCCCTGGTCAATCTGAAGGATCTCGAATGCTTCGAGGCCGGCAGCGTCGTTGACGTAGCCGCTCTCGGTCAGGCCGGCCTGGTCAGCAGAATCCAGGATGGTATCAAGATTCTTGGTGACGGTGAGTTGAGCAAAGCGCTGACCGTTCAGGCCCACAAATTCAGCAAGTCGGCCGTCAGTAAAATCGAGGCCGCAGGCGGCAAGGCTGAGGTAATTTAAGTTGATAAAAGCCATCCAGAACATCTTCGGTATTCCTGAATTGCGACGTCGTATTCTGTTCACCTTGGGGATGTTGGCTGTTTACAGGATTGGTTGCCACGTCCCTACTCCCGGGGTTGATGCACAGGTTCTGGCGAAGTTCTTTGAGGGGACTCAAGGGACCTTGCTCGGCCTGGTCAGTGCTTTTACCGGGGGGGCTCTCGAGCGCATGACGGTTTTTGCGCTCGGGATTATGCCTTATATCAGTGCATCGATCATTCTTCAGTTGCTGGCGGTGGTCTTTGAGCCGGTCGAGCGCCTGAAGAATGAAGGGGAGCAGGGACGTAAAACCATCACTAAATGGACCCGCTACGGCACGATTCTGCTGTCGGTCATTCAGGGGACCGGCATCGCCGTCGGTCTTCAGACCATGCGGGGCCCCGCAGGTGAGCTGGTGGTCCCGGATCAGGGGTATGGCTTTATTCTCCTCACGGTTATTACTCTGACCGCTGGTACCGCATTCATCATGTGGCTGGGTGAGCAGATTACCGAGCGGGGTATCGGCAACGGCATTTCGTTGATCATTTTCGCCGGAATCGTTGCCAACATGCCGGCAGCGATTGTGAACTCGATTCGTCTGCTCAGGACCGGGGCACTCACTCCGTTTGTCGCGATAATCGTTGTGCTGCTCATGGTCTCTGTGGTCTGGGCCATCGTGTTCATGGAACGGGGGCAGCGACGGTTGCCCATTCACTACGCCAAGAGGGTGGTTGGCATGCGCAACTACGGCAGCCAGAACAGCCACCTGCCCCTCAAGGTCAACATGAGCGGTGTCATCCCGCCGATCTTCGCCAGTTCGATCATCATGTTTCCCGCCACGGTGGCCAACCTGGTCGACGTGACCTGGGTTCAGACGCTGGCATCGATGATGACTCCGGAACACTGGGTGTACAACGTTTTTTTCGTTGCATTAATCATCTTCTTCTGCTATTTCTACACGGCTGTAACATTCAACCCCATTGACGTGGCGGAAAATGTCAAGAAGCAGGGTGGGTATATTCCCGGTATCCGTCCAGGCAAGGCGACTGCTGAATATATCGATACGGTCCTCAGCAGGCTGACTTTTGCCGGGGCGTTGTACGTCTCCGCCGTATGTGTGTTGCCGACGGTACTCATCGGTCAGCTGAGTCTGCCTTTCTATTTTGGCGGGACCTCGCTGCTGATCGTCGTCGGTGTGGGTCTGGATACCGCGTCTCAAATCGAGGCGCATCTTATATCCAGGTCGTATGAAGGTTTTATGAAAGGCGTAACCCTCAAGGGGCGTCACGGTTAGGAAGGCTGTTTTTCGATGAAGCTTATTCTTCTGGGCCCTCCTGGGGCCGGTAAGGGAACGCAGGCCAAGCAGCTGGTGGATCGATTTGGGATTCCCCAGATTTCCACCGGAGATATCCTGCGCGGCGCCGTCAAGGAAGGGACCCCCATGGGGGTCAAGGCCAAGGGGTTCATGGACGCCGGCGGCCTGGTGCCTGATGAGGTGGTTGTCGGTATCGTGCGTGAACGCCTGCAGAAACAGGACTGTGCCAACGGATTTATCCTTGATGGATTTCCCCGCACTGTCCCCCAGGCCGATGCACTCAAGGAGACCCTTGGGGAATTGGGCAAGGATCTCGACTCGGTCGTCTCTCTTGAGGTTGACGCCGAAGCTCTGGTTGAACGTCTAACCGGGCGGCGTACCTGCAAAGATTGCGGTCGCGGGTTCCATGTCAAGTTCGATCCCCCTCGTGAGTCCAAAAAGTGTGACGCTTGTGGCGGAGAGTTGATTCAGCGGGATGACGACAAGGAAGAAACGATTCGTCAACGTCTTCAGGTTTATGATGATCAAACCTCTCCCCTGGTTGCATATTATCGGGAGCAGGGGCTTCTGAAGGCCGTCGACGGCATGTTGGCGATGGATGCGGTTCAGGAGAAGATTCTGGCTGCTGTCCAGGCTCCCTGACGTGATTGTACTCAAGACCCGCCAGGAACTTGACCAGATGCGGGCTTCAGGGCGGATTGTCGGTGAAATTCTGCAGATGCTGCGGGAAGAGATCCGTTGGATCGGCTTGCCGAGCAGGAATGTAAAAAGCGAAAGGTCCGCCCGGCCTTCAAGGGTTACGGCGGTTTTCCTTTTACGATCTGTGCCTCACCCAATGAGAAGGTGGTCCATGGCTTTGCCGATGAGGTCCCCCTTGGTGAAGGTGATATTCTCAGTATTGATTTCGGGATTATCAAAGACGGCTTTTATGGCGATTCGGCCATGACCGTTCCCGTGGGAGCCATCGATCCGGAAACCGAGCGGCTCCTGAATGTGACAAAAAAGTCACTGGAACTCGGAATTGCGGCCGCTGTTGTCGGGGGCCGGTTGTCCGATATTTCTCATGCGGTTCAAGACTACGTTGAGCAGCAAGGTTTCAGCGTGGTGCGTGAGTTCGTTGGTCACGGCATCGGTCGCAATCTTCACGAGGCACCCCAGGTGCCCAACTTCGGGCCGCCTGGACAGGGGCCGAGGCTTCGGGCAGGGATGACGTTGGCCATCGAGCCGATGATCAATGCCGGGGGACCGGCCGTGACTATTTTAGAGGATGGTTGGACTGCGGTGACCGTTGATGGTAAGCCGTCAGCCCATTTCGAACACACGGTGGCCATCACCGATGACGGTCCGGAGATACTGACCGCCGTCTGAACGGGTGAACGGCACGGCAGTAAGGCATTCAATCTAACCGAAAGGTGCGAACTCTTTCGCATCTTATAGCATCAGTAAAGGATCAGGAGATGAAAGTCCGAGCTTCGGTCAAGACAATCTGCGACAAATGCAAAGTAATTAAGCGCAAGGGGATTGTCCGGATTATTTGTGAAAACCCCAAGCATAAGCAGAGACAGGGATAACGGGATTAGGAGGATCAGAAATTGGCACGT
>CALZIC010000342.1 GCA_945787285.1 uncultured Desulfuromonadales bacterium | reverse complement strand
AGGTTATTTTGTCTCATAAAAAAAATTCGGCATAATTCGTGCAGCTGCTTTACAGTTTTTGAAATACGTGTTAGGCTTTTTCACAACAGCTTTATTGAACGCCAAGTGTTTAATTTGATAGTGTTTATGTGCCGACTGAGAGGCCTTCTTTTCACCTGGAATACCTTGAATGGAGGAGAACTCTTCCTGTATTCTTGGGCATGGTTCGGTGAAAGATTCGAGGTTGTCAAAAATATGACTATTTCAGGTGTCGAGAAAAGACCACTTTGATCGGGCCGAAACATCCGTTGCGGAGTTTGTTTATCCGGAGGGGGGAAGGTGCTGAGCGCAGGCGATAAAAAAGGAGCTGCCCGGGGGGGCAGCTCCTTTTTCAGGCTGTCTGTGTGTCGGAACACCTGCTTCTATTTGCGTTTCAGTGGGTGTAAAGCAACGGTAGTGGCGTTCGGCAAGATCAGGTGAAGGTCAGCTTTCGTTCCAGGTCCATCGAGCGCGAAACCCGCTTGGCCTCATTGATGCCGATGGTTCCGGCCTTGCAGAGGTCGACCAGGTGCTGGTCGAGGGTCTGCATATTGTACTGCTCGCGGCCCTTTTCGATGTTTTTGCTGATCTCGTCGAGGCGTCCTTCGCGGATGCAGGCCTGGATGGTGGTGGTGGTCCGCATCACCTCGACCACCGGCACGATATTCTCGCCCGTCTTGTCTTTGATCAGCCGCAGCGACACGGTCGCCACCAGAATGTCTGCCAGCCGTTGGCGGATAATCTCCTGGGTTTCCGGAGGGAAGTGGCCGATCAGTCGGTTGATGGTCGATGCGGCGTTCTGGGTGTGCAGGGTCGAGAAGACCAGGTGCCCGGTCTCGGCGGCCTTGATGCAGGAGTCGATCGTTTCGTGGTCACGCATTTCACCGACCATGATCACATCGGGGTCCATGCGCAGAGCCGCCTTCAGGGCGGTGCTGAAGTTATCGGTGTCGATGCCGACTTCTCTCTGGATAATACAGCTCTTACTTGATTTGAACAGAAACTCGATGGGGTCTTCGATGGTGATGATGTTGTAGCTCAACGTTTCGTTAATATGGCGAATCATCGAAGCGAGAGTCGTCGATTTGCCGTTGCCGGTCGGGCCGGTGACGAGAATCAGACCGTTGGGCGCCTTGACGATTTCACTGAGCACCGATGGCAGGTTCAGTTCCTGGTAGGTTCCGATATGGGGGGGGATCACCCTCATGACGATTCCGATGTGGCCCCTCTGCTTGAAAATGCTCACCCTGAACCGGCCGCCGTTGGGCAGGGAGTACGAGGCGTCGAACTCTTTGAAGTCCTCAGGGAGTTCCCGGTTGTTGTGCTCCATGATTTTTTGCGCGACAAACTCGGTGTCTTCAGGGGTGAGGGGAGCCAGTTTTGAGCGGAGGAGCTGACCGCGTCCCCTGAAAAAAGGTGGGTTGTCCACCTCAAAGTGCACATCGGAAACCCTTTTTTCAAAGGAGATTTCCAATATCTGGTTAAATGTCTTCGAATCCATTACAGCCCCCTTATTGAAATACTCAGCATAGATTGAATAGATTTATCCCGGCTGGGGAATTTTTTCAAGTTGTTTGCGAAATAATGCGTTCTCCAGAACCAGTCCGGCTTGCCTGGCCAGGATACTGAGATAGTCCAATTGCACCGGGGAGGGCTTGCTGGGACCGAAATCGCCGTAAATAACGGCAATCACTCGCCCCCGGTTCTGCAGTGGAAGCAGGAGCATGTTGGAACTGGCCGGAGGGCCGATATGGGGCAATAGACTGTCATTTAAGGTGATATCAGGGGCGATTCCATAATAAGGAGTCCCTTGTTCGACCACCTTGCGAAACAGCGAAGGCTCGGCCAGGGGGACTTTGAATTTCAGCGGTGTATTGTTGATTTGCCCCCTTGTGCCTTCGAGTCCGATCCCTTTTTCGGCGATCAGTTCGTTTTTGCGCACGATCAGAGTGAGTGCCCGGTCGAAAATCTCCGAAACCGAGCGAAGCAGCGCCTGGGATATTTCCGGCGCCTCTTTCAGGCTGCTGAGGGCGGAGATGAAATCTACCAGCGGTGCAAGGGTTTTCTGCTGCTGCTCCCGGAAATGATTGGAGACATGGGTGCGCAGGCCCTCGAGAAACAGGATCGTATCTTCCACAAAGGTGGCCGGACTCCCCTCTCGGACCGGTTTGGGGATAACGGCTTTGACCCCGTCGTTGAAAGCCTGCAGGGAAAAGATGGCGTCGCCCGGGTAGCCCAGTTGAAGCTGGGGGATCTGGGGGTAGCGGCTTTTCTGCTGCTGGCGGAAATGAACGATCCGGTCGCGATGGAATGATTCGTTGCACTGGTCCGGACTGTCGATCACCAGCAGCGGGACAATCGCCTTGGACAGGGACTGGGCGATGATCAGTTCGAGGTCCTGCTCCTCATCGGTGGTAAAGACGAGAATCCCTTCGTGCTTGCAGATGGTCGAGACGGCATATTTGAGGAGTTCGTCCCGGCTGTAGAGGACGGCCACATGGTTCTGTTCCTCGTTGTTTTCAGACCCTGGTTGTGCAGAGGCCGGTGGGGCGCCCTTGGCCAGGTACTTGGCGATTTCCTCCTGGGCATCAAAGGAGATCTCGGGCAGGGTTTCGAGTACCTTCTGGCGGTGTTCCTCAAGGGGGTCCATCGACTGCAGGCTCGAAAATACGCCGGGAATATTCCTTTCGATCTGGTCAAGATCCGCCAGCCCGAGGTCATCCGCCGTCAGTCCGGGGCCCTGGTCGTTCTTGTCTTCTTCGCTGTATATCTGGTTATAGACCTCTTCGGTGAAGTCGTCGTCGTTGAAGTCGCCGTCGCGGACTTTTTCATCAAAAATGCGCAACGCATCCATCAGCACCATCTGGGTGTCGAGGGTGATTTCCTGCTGCAGCATGTCCGGAAAATACTTGAACTCATCCGATAGGACGATTTCGTCCACGTTGAGATTGAAGGTGCCTCGTGTCCAGCGCAGCAGTTCGACCACCGTCATCTCGATCAGCGATTTCATCCCCTTGAAGGCCTGCTCATTGGCAGCACCTTGCCGATGCGGACGGTGCTTTTAGCATGGTTGGCTCCGACGATATACCCATCGCTGAAAACCAGCTGGCACTCTCCGCGATTCCCTTTGACAGAAAGGGTTCCGGATTTGCGGGTCGAATGGAGGAGTTGAATCACATCTACTATAGGTAAGTGCTGCAGATCGCCGGTAAAGGACATGGTGCGCTCTCTCTCGCCTGGGGTTTTACAACATCATATACAGTCGCCCTGGTCCGGGTCCAGAAGGGCCGGTGGGGAGCCGGTTTTGTGTCGGTTCTTTGACTCCATGGCCGGATTCTGACTTGACGTACAGGTATTTACTGCTGTCTTTTCATAATGACCGCTTCATGGGATGAATATAGCAATTTTTGTACCGGAGCCGCCAGGTATCTTGTATCAGAGGGTCGGGCGGCTGTCGGACATGCCATGAACCGGCTTCGCAGTCGGCTGATCGCCTGGATTCTCTAGGGTCTTCGGCAGGCAGTCAGCCTGTTCACGCTCCAATTCTCGATTAAATCCGGGCTCGATAATTCATCGTTGTGTTGCGGCCCGTCGAGCCGACAGTCGGTTGGGCGGATAACACAGGATGTTCGTCTTTTCCAGGGGCTGCAATAGACTTGTAACGCCGGTGGCTGCTTTTTGGGCTTGATCTTTGCACTTTTCAATGACTTTGGTCGGATTTTTCTGGAGGCGCAGCCTCGTTGGTCAAAGGAAGGGGTTCTCATGTCGCCATTGGTGTTTTATCTGCTTCTCTTCGGTGTAGGTACCGCCTTGGTCGGAAGGATCGTTGTTCAGTATTTCGAATCGGTGGAAGCACACCGGGAGACGACCACGCTGGCTGCTGTCAAGGCTGTGCAGATTTTCAAGCGCAGGCTCAAACCCGGTGTCTATACCTTTCACTGGGTCGACGGCCAGCTTCAGGAGCCGAAGGCCGAGTCCGAAGAAAGCAAGCACACCGTACTGCGTTTTGTCGATGGCGAAAAAGTCTCCGAGAAAGTGGCCGATATGCCCTATTCATTTCAGCAGGAACTGGTCGAGGTGATTCGCAGGAGCCTGAGCAGGAGGTAGTCGTGGTTTGGCGATGTCCTGCATGCCAGGTTGGGCGCCGAGAGATATCGAGGGGGATAAGGGGTA
>CALZIC010000341.1 GCA_945787285.1 uncultured Desulfuromonadales bacterium | reverse complement strand
CATTTTGAAGAGATTTTCAGGGCCATTTTGATCACCCGATCAAGTGGCCTTTTCTCATAATGCAGGGGATGTGGGAATCGCCTAAAAATAGCGGTCAAGCGGGAGGCAAAAATTGTGAAACAAGAAATAAGACGCAAACACAGCCACCTCTGGAGGGTCGACTTTTTCAAGTAGCCTCTTGTCCTGGATTGCTGGGGTTGCGGAATTCTTCCCGCAGAGGTCAAGATAGTACCGGCGTCACTTGAAATAATCTGCCCGCCGGTCGTTGGGCAGCGCCTGTTTTTCGAGAACGGCCAAGTGACCGGCGATAACGTCTTTGGGGATAATAAAGCATGGGAGGATGTCCAATCTTTCTTATGCCTCTGAACAATTCTCAGGTTGGTTCCGGAGGAGCCTTAAAACAGCAAATTTTTATGTTATGGGAGCGTCGTTTCTAGGCGATTGTTTGGTTGGTGGCTGAAAGTCCCCACCCATTTCTCCCAACCTATGATTTGTATAGAGGCAGAATCTTTTTTAAACAAAGAAATTGGGGCGTTATCAAACTAACAAAGTAGATGATTTCAAATGATTACGCCAATTGCAAGCTATTCTGAACGCTTGACAAGGGGTAATGGACGGATAGAATTAAAAAAAACTTAACCGCCTGTTGTCTGGCAACTTAACCGGCTATTCATTGAATAGAAGTGGAACAGAAATGGCAACCGAATCGATCACGTGTAGGGTGTGTGGCGGATCAGGGAAGCAAACGATTAACGAAGAAACACACACCTGCCCACGTTGCAAAGGAGTTGGGACAGTTGTAGTCGGAAAGAAGCAAAAGAAATGCCCGCTATGCAACGGTGTGGGAAAAGTAAGCGGACTCCCATGTCAGACATGTAACGGTCGTGGTTGGCTTTTGCCATAAACCGTCATTTCATCACTGGTGGATTCTTTTATGGAGCGCAATGATGACTGAACAACACAATCATAATTGGAATGGTTGCAAATGTACCATCTGCGGATCGAATCGGAACACCGGCCATCGCTGGAGCGGAAAAATATGCACTATATGTGGATCGAATAAACCGTAGTCTGCGAATCGAAAAAGCCAGAAAACAAGCAGTTCAACCGGAACGGTTACGTTTCCGGCGCTTCAAGAGTTAAATTGTTAGAGCGGTTTTCGGTGATCCAAGCCGGTTCCGGATGGTCCGCCGCCCGGTTAGCTTGTCGTTGAGGCTGTAGGAATTTCCCCCTTTCTCATAACTCACAGATTTCAACACATAGAACGGCCCCACCTGAAAACCAGGGAGGGCCGTTCTTATTTGTTGTCTAATAATGGGTCTTGGTTCACCTGGGGATTTATAGAACGCCCCCCCAGTACCGCAGCCTTGTCATAAGAAGGATCACTAATTTATCGCTTCAAGTCAGAGTTTGCCTCAGACCGCTGGCCGCAGGATGTAGTAGGTGGTGGAATTAACTGCAAACGAGGCAAGTTGCGACTTGGGTTAGGGTTTAATCTCCGCTTCTTCTTTCCCGCAATCCAGAGAACGAATCAACCCCAGCACCTCTTCGGTCGCCTGCTCGAGGTACCTCTGGCACCGGGGACCGAGCCCCTCGCCGAAGGCGAAGTCCTCGCCGGGGACGGCCGCCAGCCAGGCCGGGGGGCAATAACCGAAGAGACGCCCTGCCAGCCCGAGGAGTTCGCCGGCGCCCAGATCGTGCCCGGAGCCGCCGGTTCCCGGCACCACCTGCAGGGTCCGCAGCAGCGGCCCCTCTCCGTCTCCGCCATCGACGCTGGCATCGGCAAAAATCGCCGCCCGCACTTCGGGCTCGGCCAGCTCGCAGGCCAGCTCCGGGGTCAGCTGATGGCAGGTGATGACCTTCAGGTCGTCCCTTGGGCATCGCCGCGCCACCTCCTGCACCAGGACGGGTCCTGCGCCGTCGTCGCGGCGCAGAGTGTTGCCGTAGCCGATGAGCAGGATCAAGGGCGACGCCCCCGGGCGATGCGGTCGAGAGGCTCGCCACCGGGGCCGACCAGGTCGATCTCCAGAGGCATCTGACCAACCGCGTGGGTAGCGCAGGAAAGGCAGGGGTCGTAGGCGCGGATACCGTGTTCGACCCGGTTGAGCAGCCCCTCGTCGAGGCGGCCGCCGCGCAGGAACTTGCTGGCGATCTGGTGCACCGTACGGTTCATCGCCAGGTTGTTCTGGCCGGTGGCGATCAGCAGGTTGACCTTGGTCAGGATGCCGTTGTCATCGACCTCGTAGTCATGAAACAGGGTACCCCGCGGCGCCTCGCAGGCGGCCACGCCGCGCCCCTGGTTAACCCCGGCCTGGCTGCGCACGTGAGTGTCGGTCAGGTCCGGATCGTCGAGAGTCTGGCCGATCTTCTCCAGGGCGTAGAGGATCTCAATCAGCCGGGCGTAGTGGTAATGAAAGCTGCCGGTGACCGGAGCGCCTCCCTCGCCGAGCCGGCGGAACTGACGCAGTTCGCGATCGGCCATGGGGGTGCCGGCGAAATCGGCCACGTTAAGCCGTGCCAGCGGTCCGACCCGATACATGCCGGCCCCGCTCTCGTAGCCGTGGGGTCGGTAGTAGGGAAACTTGAGATAGGTCCAGACCTCCTCGCCCTCACCGAGGATCTCGTCGTAGCGGGCAGGATCGAAATGATCTTCCACCGCCCTGCCGGAACTATCCATCAGGCGCAGGTTGCCGCCGTAATGCTCGAGGCCGCCGTCATCGCCGACCAGACCGAGAAAGAGGCTGGGAAAATCGCCGCACACATCGGCCTGCTCGGCATGCTTCTCCAGCACCTCCACGGCCAGCTCGAGGCTCTGGTGAATGATCTCCATCGCCTGGGGCAGCCCGGCGGCGATTTTGTCGCGCTTCTCCTTTGAGAGCGGCTCGCGCACCCCGCCGGGAATGGCCCAGGCCGGGTGGACGCTGCGGTCGCCGAGCAGGCGGATCACCTCCTGGCCAAACTTGCGCAGCAGGATGCCGTTCTTGGCCACCTCGGGGTGCTTCTCGACCAGCCCCAGAATGTGGCGTTTTTCCGGATCGCTCTCCATCCCCAGCAGCAGGTCGGGGCCGGAGAGGTGAAAGAAACTCAGCGCGTGGCTCTGCACCAGCTGGGCCCAGTTCATCATCCGCCGCAGCTTCTCCGCCGCCGGCGGGATCGCCACCCCGAGAATGGCGTCGCCCGCCTTGGCCGAGGTCAGGGCGTGGCTCACCGGGCAGATGCCGCAGATGCGGGCGGTGATGCTGGGCATTTCCCAGAAACTGCGCCCGACGCAGAATTTT
>CALZIC010000340.1 GCA_945787285.1 uncultured Desulfuromonadales bacterium | reverse complement strand
GGGCGGCAGAGGAGGAAGTGCGGGCGGCAGAGGAGGAAGTGCGGGCGGCAAGTCAGCCCGAGGAAGCGGAAAAGGACGAAAAGGTCGTTCCCGTGCCTGTCGCACCAGCCTGTCAGGCACCGGTTCCGCTCATAAAGGATACGCAATTCGATGCCGAAGATGACGGTCAGTTGCGGCTGTGTTAAATCCATTTTGAGATATGTCCTTCGACCTGCCTCTGGCCATTTCCGCCTTCGGCCCCCCCCTGCTGGCGCAGTTCTCCTCGTTGCCGGCTGTGGCTTCGGCCAAAGCAATGAACCAATGCAAAGGAAGGGGCGCAGCCTGCCAAACGGCGCAGCGATCAAATTAACCGGTTGTTAGCAAATCATCCTGTGATATACTACGTGAATTCAGGCACATGCAAAATACAGGAGGTGGGGAGCCATGACCAAGGCGGACTTGATCGAAAATGTTTACTTGAAGACTGGGTTTTCAAAAAAAGAATCGTCGGATATGGTCGAAATGGTATTCGACCTGATTAAATCGACCCTGCAAGAGGGTGAAACAATTAAGGTTTCCGGTTTCGGTAATTTTGTCGTCAAAGATAAAGCCACGCGTCGCGGGCGCAACCCCCAGACCGGTGACGAAATAGAAATCTCCTCACGGAAAATCCTGACCTTCAAGCCAAGCCAGGTTCTCAAGGAGGCCATTAACGGAGGCTGAGAATTTAAATCCTGAGATCCTGCATCGAACGCATAAGGCCCATCCTGTCAGCCGCCAGGAGGGCCTTTTTTATATCCAATAAATAGGCATTGCAGTGGTCGGCTTTCTGGAACATGGCCAAATGGAAGGGGAAACTTCAGCGCCAGCCGAGCGGCTGGTAGCCCTTCTCATGCAGACATAGATCAACATACCGCATGAAAATCGGCGTTGGTTCCGAGACCTTGAATAACCCGCTGACGAGCCTGGCCGTGGCGGCACCGGCGCCTCCTATGGCGGCTCCGCGTCCGACATCGCTGCTGGAGGAGATGGCCCCAACGACCGCCCCGGTCGCGGCCCCGACGGTACCCGCGGTTGCCGTTTCTTTGGTGAGCTCTTTTCCCTTGCCCGCATCGGCGCCACTGGCATAGGCCTGTTGCATGCAATCGTCAATGTCCGCTTGGGCTGCTTCCCTGCCGACCGTGGTCAGGTGGTGATTGGGATAGAGGACCGGACTTTTCGTGGTCCCGCAGCCGGAAAGGCTCAGCAGGGGAAGTATCGTTAGAATGGCAAGAACTGTTTTCATTGTCGTTTCCTGAAAAGGTCTTTTCGCATTGCGGGTCTGGTTTATCCCTGAGTCAAATAAATCGGGTGTTTCAAAAACAGTATACCACCCGGAGCCATGAAGCATCCATACTTGTAACTCGAATGAATGCTCCAGAATCTGAATTACTGCGACTCGCCCCCCGGTTCTCAATGCCCGGGCCGAAGACGTTCGGCTCCCGGTAGCGGTCGTTTCGGCTTTTCAACCCTGTTCCCGCTGCTTAGGGCCTCAAGTCTCTCCAGCCTTTGGCAGCATTCCAGTCTTCGATCCTTGTGCGACGGGTAGGGCAGGATGACCCCGGTCAACTGCCGGAAGCGGCTGGTTATGCAGCCCTTTTTCAGCCTGAACTGCATCTCGCAGGAGAGCTCATAGGAGCCGACAAGCGAGGTGTCCTGCACCTTGGCCTCGTAATGCCCCGGCTCTGTTTCGAGCAGTTCAAGGACTCTGACCTGTCCGTCGGGGCGCTCCAGGCGGACCGCGGCCCCAGGCAGGGGGGCGACTGCAAGGCCGTAAAGGGTCGGCTCGAAGACGACTTTCATCACCGCGCCTGGTTCATAGGAGTCCTGCAGCAGGCGCCCCGGCAGCAGCAGACCGGTTCTTCGGGCGGCGCCGAGCACCGTGTAGTAAAGCTTTGACCTCGAGCCGGCCTGCGCCGCGTTGTAAACCCACACTTTCCATTGTCCCAGCCAGGCCGCTCCTTTTTTACGGATCACCCGGTAAATGACGTGATTGGAGTGTTCGCGGTAATCGAACCCGTAGCTGGACTGGGCGATGCTGGCATCGATCATCTCGCCTTTGGGCGTCTCCAGCCACACCCGCATATATTTGGGATGTACGGCCGTGGGGCGGCAGACGACGATAAATTCCACCTCCTGATCCGTCTCGCAGACCCCAAACGGAACACTGTGCCGGCCGCCCGGTGAGAGGTCCCGCCGGGGGTCGCGAATGAGGGAGCCGCTACCGATGTCGGTGACGATCTGGGCGTAGAGCTTGTGCAGAAGAAATTCCCGCGCCCCGGTCAGCTCGCCGGTGACATGGGCTGCCCCGCCGCCTTCGGTGGCGATCTGGCTGACCTCACGCTGGTACTGGTCGAGCCCGATGCCTACGGCAAAGATCTTCTGGCGGGGTATGCGGGCCACGATCTCCTCGCGGGCGGTTTCTATTTCAATGCCGGTGTTGTGGCGTCCGTCGGTCAGCACCACCATCACCGGCAACTCGGTGGTCCCGGTGCTCAGCACCTCACTGCCGTTGAGCATGCCGGTGCCGATGGCGGTCGACCCCGAAGGGGACAGGGCATCGGAGGCCAGGACTGCCAGGGCCTGATCCCGGCCTGCGCCATCGTCGGCGCCGAGTTCACCGGTCAGATCGAGAAGGACGTCCTGTGGATTGTCGGAGTTCTGGTTATAGCGGACGATGCCAATGTGCTGGTTGTCGGCCAGCATGTTGACAAACAGCTCGGCCGCTTCGACGGCCACCTCCTTGCGGGTTCGCTCGCCAACCCCTACCGGGTCGTTCATGCTGCCGGAGCGGTCGATCACCAGCACCGCGTCGAGGGGGGCCGGAGGGACGGCGGTGGCCATCAGCGTCAGTGGCCAGTTGGCTTCTGGCTCGGCGGCCGAGGTGCGGATCTCTATCTCGTGAACGATGGCGCCTTCCTCGTTTTGGGGCGCTTCAAAACCGACCACGACGGACTGGAAAACGATTTCGGTATCTGAAACGGGTGCCCGCATGGTGAATAAATAGGAGCCGTCCTCCTGTACCGGTCCGCCGGGAGGGAGTTCAGCATAGAAAAAGGGAGCGGGAAGCGGGGGGAGTTCGACCAGCAGTTCGCCGCCGCATTCAAAATCAAAGGCCCAGTTCAGAACCTGAAAGGTCCGGTACATGGTCAGCCCCTGGGTCACGGCGCCGAAATCGAGGGGCTGGGTGGACGAAACCATCCCTTCCACCCGAACCTGGGCCGAGGGCTGACCGCTGCAGACGTTCGCCCCGAGAGCCACGGTCAGATCGGGGGCATTGGAG
>CALZIC010000339.1 GCA_945787285.1 uncultured Desulfuromonadales bacterium | reverse complement strand
CAGGACAAGGTGGTTGCGGGCGCGGCATTTGAACCTGCGACCTTAATGCCACTTTTCGTTGAGTGAATAGTGGCTCTTCCTGAACAGAATTTCCAAACGGATTTCCAAACGAACGGGCCGAAACTGCCCGACATTCGCCAGCACAGCGTGATAGGGAAGGGGCAGGAATACCCTTATTAATCAATACGCTAAGCTAAAAGACAACACCAGCCAACAGGGCCCATCTCGAATTTCAAGACCGGTGCCTTCAACCGCTCGGCCACCCATCCCGCGCGCAACGGCAGAGACTTAACAAATCGCCGTTTGGCGGGGAACCCTCAACTGCCGGCGCGGGTGCCGAGCTTCTGTTTCAGCACGCAGGCTCAACAGGGGCCCGGGGCTCCGGCGAAACCGCTCGCTTCCAGGGTCTAGTCCAGGCGAACCAACGTCACCACCCCATTACATCCTGTTCTTCTTCCTTGAAAGCGGCCTTTGCCAACGTCTCCGGTGACCGTACCAGTCTGCGTATTCATGACATTGCCGGCCCTGTCGGTTGCCTTGATGTTGAATTCCCCGTTGCGCGATACGCCGCCAATCTTCGGAAACGGGTGATGCCCTTCGTCAATCTTTCCCTGCTCAACGTTGACCGCAAAGGTCCTCGGTTCGTTGTTGCGGCAGCCTGACAATGAACTGACGGTCACCTTCCAGTGGCCGTCGAACGGATGCTTGGAGCCCGGCCCGATGGGAAGAAGGCCCAAGTAAACGGCGCCGCCGAGCGCTACGGTCAATACGATCGCTCCGGCGATGAACAGCCATCGGAAGTTTGCTCCCGCGATCGCCGGCCTGGAGCGCGCACCGCCCGATTTGCGCCCGTCCTTGACGTCGACTTTTCCAGGCACGAGCCGGAATGCAGAAACGGGGTCGGGTATGTTCTTTACCTGGTGCATACCGATGTCGTCGAAAGCAAAGGAGACCTTGTTTCTGACCTGCTCGAAGGTGCTGCCCGATATGCAGATGCCGCCTTGTTCGGCGAGGCCTTCAAGTCGAGCGGCGATATTTACGCCATCACCGAACAGGTCGCCGTCTTCGACCATGACGTCGCCCACGTTGATGCCGATGCGAAACCACATCTGACTGTCGTCCGGAAGCTCGGCGTTGCGCACTCCCAGATCCTCTTGAATGGAAATGCCGCACCGTACGGCTTCGACGGCGCTCCCGAACTCCGCGAGAACCGCGTCGCCCGCGGTATTGAAAACGCGGCCATTGTGTTTCTCGACCAGGGCATAGATGATTGCGCGATAAGCGCGGAGGGTATTCAGCGTCGCCTCTTCGTCCGCCGCCATAAGCCGGCTGTAGCCGACCACGTCTGCCGCAAGGATTGTAGTCAATCTTCGGTTTGCGGTCGCTGAAGCCATGGTGTCTTCCTCAGGGTCTAGGCTGACCTGACGACGTCCCGGGCTCCCGGGTCCTCGATTGCTTCCCGTTTGTGCGGGCCCGGTGAATGCCGATAACGTTACGGCCGTTCATTATACCGGTTGTTCGCTTCGCTTAGGCAGCGGAAGAGGAAACATCATGCTCCAGCGGATCGTCAACTTCATAGCTTTATTGGCCCTCTCGGTCGCTGATCGCTTCGCCAGTCCCCGATGATGCGCCTTGGCGGACTATGGAAATCCTTTGGGCTTGCATGTCGGCTCTTGCCTACACCCCGACTTGAACAAACCTCACTGACCGACAGCCGCTTAGGTGCATAAAGCAGATGGGGTGGATGGCGGGAAGCTTGGCCGCCGACGACCGCTTTGCCGCCCAAAGCAGACCTTCGAGCCCTGAAGGTCCGTTCATGGGCGGAGTGCAGATGTGCGAGGTGAGGCCTCAGAGAGCCCGACTCGGTCAGACCAGCCGGTCGGCGATCCAACGCGAGCGGTGCCTTTCTCCCGATTGATATCCCTGACACTGATCGGACGGCCGCGTGTAGAGTGTGCGGATGCAGCCACTGGTGATCCTCCAGCTTCTCATTCTATTGCTGTTGGCGAACGGAACGCCGGTGATCGCGAAGAGAGTTTGGGGCCACCGCTTCTCTTACCCCCTCGATGGCGGCGTCAGGTTTCTTGATGGGCAACCCCTGTTCGGCCCATCGAAATACGGTATCGTGCCCGAACTGGTTAGCCGCAAGCAGCTCTCCAAGGCCAATAGCCTGCTCGAGGCATTTACCTACCTGGCCATCATCCTTGGTTCGGCACTGGCATCATTCTTGGTACAACTGAGCAATTCCAGTTACCGCACGGCAGCCCTGAGCTGCATCGCCTTTTCCCTTATCGGCCTGGCTGCCAGCTGGAAAATCGAAAGAACCGCACCGGCCGACAGCACTCGCAAACTCTCGTTCCGCTTTCTGTCCGAGATGAAAGATTCCCTGAGCATATTGCGTCACGATGGTTACCTGCTAACGTCAATCCTCGGCTCGGCATACTTTCTGTTTCTCGGCGCCTTTGCCCAGATCAACCTGATCCCTTTCGGCATGCAGGTCCACGGCCTGACTCAGGAACAGAGCGGTTACCTGTTCCTGGTCGCGGCTCTCGGCATCGGCCTCGGCTCGCTGCTGGCAGGACGCTTGTCGGGACGGACTGTCGAGTTCGGCGTGGTACCGCTCGGCGCTCTGGGACTGGCACTCTGCACCTGCGGCCTGTTTGGGCTGCCGGACAACCTGAGCATCCACCTGGCGCTGATCCTTTTGCTCGGCATCAGCGCCGGCCTGTTCCTGGTCCCCTTGCACGCCTTTGTTCAGTTCCGCGCTCCGCGCGAAAATCTTGGCCGGATACTCGCCGCCGGCAGCTTTTTAAGTTGGTGCGGTGTGCTGATCGCTTCGGCACTGTCGACATTCCTCAGCGGCCCGTTAAGCTTCACGGCAGCACAGTCATTTCTGGTGCTCGGCCTGCTGACCTTCGGTCTGACCCTGGTTACCCTGTGGGTGCTGCCCGACTTCCTGCTGCGCTTTCTTGGTGTCGTCTTGACCCGCCTGTGCTACCGCGTCAGCATCACCGGCAAGACCAATCTCTCCACCGAAGGAGGCGCCCTGCTGGTAGCCAACCATGTCTCCTGGGTCGACGCCTTGATACTGCTTGCCTGCGGTCAGCGGCGGATCCACTTCATCATGGAGCGCTCGATCTTCAACACCCGCTTCCTGCGCCCCCTGTTTCAGTTGATGGGGGCGATCCCCATCTCCTCCGGTGACGGGCGAAAAGCCATGGTTGCCTCCTTTCGCCAGGCCCGCCAGGCCCTCGACGACGGCTTCCTGGTCTGCATTTTCGCCGAAGGGGCCCTGACCCGAAACGGCCAGCTCAACCCCTTCAAG
>CALZIC010000338.1 GCA_945787285.1 uncultured Desulfuromonadales bacterium | reverse complement strand
GCGGTCTTGCCGGTGCCGGTTTGCGCCGCGGCCATGACATCCCTGCCGGAGAGAACAGCGGGGATCGCCTCGAGCTGGATCGGGGTGGGAGTGGAATAGGCGATTTCTTCGAGTGCACGAAGAATGGGTTCGGAAAGTCCGAGAGACGAAAATGGCATAGGGCTGTTGCTCGATTTGCGGTTGACGGTCTCGACAGCGAAACTTGGCGCCGTACTTGGATCACCTGCAGACGCAAAAGATATCTGCTTGCGCTGCAGGCGATGTGGGGCAGGGCGGACTCCGGCTTTGCCCTTAAAGGGTTACGACCTCTGCCCCCGGCGGCCGGTCTTGGGGGCGGGAGGCGCGGTCGCGGTTTTTTTGGGCCGGCCCGTGCGGGTCTTCATCGATTTTTGGGCCTTGGCCGGCTTCCCTGGTTTTGCTGCCTTCTTCGCTGACTTGGCCGGTTTCTTCTTCAGCTTATACGGCCCCTTGCCCGTCTTGGTTACCTTTGCCACCATCCCCCGCTTGACCGGAATCTGAGGGAACTCTGCAATCGTTTGCCGCGGGATGGAATAGTTGAGCAGCTTTTCAATCGCCTGCAGCAGCGGCTGCTCTGCCGGGCAGACCAGCGAGAGGGCCACCCCGTCTTCGCCGGCCCGGCCGGTGCGGCCGATCCGGTGCACATAGTCTTCGGCAACCTGGGGCAGCTCGAAATTCACCACATGCGGCAGGCGTTCGATATCGAGCCCGCGCGCCGCCACATCGGTCGCCACCAGCACGCGCAGCTCACCCCGCTTGAACTCCGCCAGAGTGCGCGTACGGATCGACTGGCTCTTGTTGCTGTGGATGGGGGCGGCCTTAATCCCGTCGAAAAGCAATTCTGCGGTCAGCTTGTCCGCACCGTAGCGGGTGCGGGTGAAGACCAGCACCTGACTCCACTCGCCTTTGCGGATCAGATGCGAGAGCATTTCCCGCTTGCGGCTGCGTTCCACCGGATAGACCGCCTGGGTCACCGCGTCGGCGGCGATATTGGTGCGCGCCACTTCGATGCGCCGCGGCTGGTCGAGCATCTCGTCGGCGAGCTGCTTGATGCTCTTCGAATAGGTGGCCGAAAAGAGCAGGGTCTGGCGCTGCTCCGGCAGGTATTCTGCCACCTTGAGGATGTCGTCGATAAATCCCAGATCGAGCATGCGGTCGGCCTCGTCCAGCACCAGGAACTCGATTTCGGAAAGGTTGATCGTACCCCGCTCTGCGTGGTCGAGCAGGCGGCCAGGCGTCGCGACCACAATATCGATACCGCGGTGCAGCCGCTCGATCTGCGCCTGGATGTTCACCCCGCCGTAGATCATGGTGGAGCGCAGCGACAGGCGGCGACCGTAATTCTGCATCTGCTCGCTGACCTGGGCCGCCAGTTCGCGGGTCGGCACCAGAACCTGCGCGCGCGGCCGTCTGCGCTTTCTCTGCGGGGTGTTTTCACTCAGCATCTGCACGATCGGCAGGGCAAAAGCCGCCGTTTTGCCGGTGCCGGTCTGGGCGCCCGCAAGCAGGTCGCAGCCCTCGAAAATCACCGGGATCGCCTGGGCCTGAATGGGGGTTGGTTCGGTATAGCCCTGAGTGGCAATCGCGCTCAGCAGTTCGGCGCGCAGGCCAAGAGAGTCAAAAGACATTGATCAAAATCCTTGTGTAAAACGATCCGGTTGCACCGGACCGGGCTGGATGGAGGGGCGTCATGTCTTGATAAAAAACGGGCGGACAAGGGCTCGTTCGGAACATTAGCGGATTGCCCCATGACTGTCAATTGCGTGGAGGTTAAGTTATTATGACACAAGCAGATTTCTAAAGAGTATCCTTTTGGGAGCGCCCCATTTCCAGGAGTGGGTCTTCTCTCAGCGCTTTTCGTGAGGCCCTGTCCACAAGGGTGAAAAGTCGATCGATATCGTTTTTTTGCCTCGCTGCCAAATGTCCATGCACTTTAACAACTTCGCAATCCAGCTGGTCGGTCAGTCTGTAAAACTCCTGATACAGTTCATAATTATTGAGGCGCTTATTTTTATTTGAGCGATAATCCTTTTGCTCCAGCCGATCTCGCCTTTTCTGCAACCCGATAATATTTTGAGAATCCGTATAGATAATGACTTTACCCCCTGACGCCTGAAGATTGCTTAGCGCCCACAATAAAGTCTGCAGCTCCAGTTTCGTTGAAGACGTTTGCTCAAAGCGCCTCACTTTCACTCGCGTTGCCAGCGCATCCAAATCAACTCCAGGTTCAGACACTGCGAGGTAAGCCCCATATCCAATATGTGCCTGAGTATTTACACTTCCGTCCGTAAGGAGTAGCAGGTCATGCATAGGAAATTACGAAGAAATTAATCCCTCCGTCCTCGTTCGCGCTCGATCATGTTCATGTCGATGTATTATCCCCACTCGCCCCAGCCATAAGACTCTAACCCAAGTAGCCCAAAATAGGGAGGGGCTTAGGAATCCATGCCTCTCGCGAGAGATGACAAGCCTCCTAAGCCCCATAGGTATAATGTCCCTGGATCTTCTCTGTTTCGGACCCTACGTGTTCTGACAGACCAGGCGCCAGCGCTGGCGGTAGGCGTCGCCGGAATCGGGCTCGATGAGTCCATGCTGCTGAAGTTCCGTGACCTCCTTGGTGCCGGCAAGCTGCCCGGTCTGGGTCGATTCCCCCTCGGCGCTCTCCAGCCAGAACCGGTCGGGATACTCGCCGGCATCGGAAAACCACAGGACCAGCCCTTCTTTCAGGTTTGCATAAAGCTTTTCGGCTTCAGCGCTCAGACTTTTGATTCGATCACTCATATCGTCATAAATCCCTTCGTCACGGCGGGTGGTGAGACACCGCGCAAATGGCCGATACTTCCGGCTGATTTCAAGTAGGTAATGTTCACGGAATATTAGAGGATTAGTCCGCTGTTTTCAAAGGAGCAAGGGGGCTTCATGGGCTGATGATGATGGCGAATTCGACCCGTTCGTCGCCGACGATGTGGACCGGGAAGAGCAGCCCTATCTCGCCCCCGGGGATGGGAATCCCCTCTTCTCCCGGATGGAGGATTTCCGGCGGTGCGATCTTCACCCGATGCCCCAGTTCGGCCGCCCGGGAACCGGCACTGCCGCAGACGATGTTGACGAACTCCATCAAGGCGTCGTCCCACACTTCCTGGGGGCCCTCGTCGACCCCTTCTTCACGAATCATGGTTCTGGCGATGGCGGCCTGCACATTGGCCGAGGCGGAGAATATAGGTAGCGGGCCCGCACCACCCCGGTCAACTCCATGGTCGCCACCGCGTGGTTCTTTTCGAGACGATCGAAAACCCGGCAGGGCTCTTTGCCATGGGGGAGATTAGCGAGGGCGTTGAGCATTTTGTAGGTTAAGTCGGCGAAGGCTTCCCAGACGTCGGGGCAAAGGATGTCGTAGGGAACATCTACTGTTTCGGCCAGGTAGAGAGTCTGGTCGCTCTGCTGAAACCTGGCCTGCCAGGTCTCAAGTTCTTCAGCTGAAATGGCCCCGCTTTCGACCAGGGCCCGGCCGATATCGAGATGGCGTTCGTGCTGCATTTCCGCGACCTGGGCCTTCTGCTCCTCGGTGAGCAAACCAAGGTGCACCGCCAGATGGTCGAAGGACTGTTCGGTTCTGTGCTGAATGTCATGCACCTTGTCGACGTCGGACTCGGAGAGGAGCCCCATGGCCAAGGCCATTTCCCCGAATTTCAGGTTGGAGATCTTTTGTATTTCGACCGCGTCCAGTATCTCCTCGGTAGAAACGGCACCCTTCTCTACCAGGAATTGGCCGAAGAACTTGATCGCCATGGACTGCTCCTTTTGTTCAATAGAGGTGTTTTTTGTCGCTATAGTAAAACCCGATTTTTCCGTAGTGACAAGTAAAATCTTCGCCCGGAAAGGCAAGGGTGGGAATTGCTGAAATCTTTGAACATATTACCAAATTCTTTTTCCGGGATCCTTCCCCGGGACCACCAGAGAATTCAATCGACCTGTCCAGGTTCCCGCTCGATCATTT
>CALZIC010000337.1 GCA_945787285.1 uncultured Desulfuromonadales bacterium | reverse complement strand
CGGGTTGAGGGATTTTCGCTGTCGGGTGCCGGTCCGACCTGTTGAGGATGTTGTCTCCGCAGGGGGCAACGCCCTCTTGATCGGCGACCGGGCCCTGAAGGCGGTTAAGGATGGAGGGGCCCGGTTTGTTTACGATCTCGGCGAGTTGTGGCTTCAGCACACCGGTCTTCCTTTTGTCTTTGCTTTATGGATAGTGCGCAGAGACGCTGCTGTTCAGAAGTGCGGGGAACTGCGCCGGTTGCTTGAGCAGCTCAAGCAGGCTCGGGATAGGGCGTTTGACTCTCTGGAGACCCTGGCTGAGCAGAATCCGCAGTATCGGTGGATGGGGAATGCCGCCCTGGTCGACTATTGGAACTGCATGTCTTATGACCTCGGCGTCGCTCACCTCGAAGGACTGACTCTTTTTTTCCAACTGTGTGTAAGGCACCGCCTGCTCGACGAAGTTCCCGAGATTTCCTTTTTTCGCTGAGGCGTGAGCCGTTTTCGCTTTATTTTTAGGCCAGGGCCGATCGGTAGTCATTCAGGATCTGCTCGTGGTCAAAGCAGAGGGGGGAGGGGAGAGCGTCGAGCGAAAAGAGCCCGGCTGTTGCGGCATCATCCGCCCCTTGCGGCACCCCGCTGGCCCTGGCGGTAAAAACCATCGAAATGTTGTGCTGGCGGGGGTCTCGCTCCGGATTTGAATAGGCCCTGAACTGGCGTAGGTCTACAAGGTCCAGGCCTGTCTCCTCTTTTGCTTCCCGCACCGCCGCCGTTTCAAAACTCTCCCCGTAATCGACAAAGCCCCCCGGCAAGGCCCATCCGAAAGGTTCGTTTTTTCGCTCGATCAGAACAATCTGGTCCTTGATGGCGATAATAATGTCCACTGTAGGAAAGGGATTGCGATAGGTGATCACCGTGGCGCCACAGGTTGGGCAGGCAAGTTTATTTTCGGGCATTGTTCATCTCCATTAAGGCATTTTCCATTGACACCCAAGGGCAAAATCGACTAATAATACCACACAATTCGCCCGGGTGGCGGAACTGGTAGACGCAAGGGACTTAAAATCCCTCGGCCTTTGGCCGTACGAGTTCGATTCTCGTCCCGGGTACCACTAAAAAAGTATGGGATTGGTCTGGTAAAGGCTGATCCCATTTGCTTTATCCCAGATCCGCAAAACCTTGCCAGCAAATAGCGCAAGTCATTGACCTGGCTAAGGGATCAAGAAATCACCGACGAACCGATGGGTGCGCCTCAGATTTTTTGAAACCCTTATTCAGGCCAAGTACTTGAGCGACTTTTCCCAAAGAAATAAGACAAAAAAAGAGCCGACTATTGCAGTCGGCTCTTTGGGTCGGTCTTGAAATTCTATTCCCAGAACTTCCACCACTTTCTGCTGTGCTCTTCGCGCATCGCTTTGCCCTGTTCGGACCCCTTGTCGAGTTCCTTGCGCTCCTGCATCATCTTTTTTTCGCGCTGCTTTTCGAGGCCGGAAGCGGTCTCTTTCTTGTGTTCTTTCATTTTCTTTTCGGCCTTTTCGCGCTCGCGCCTGATGATGTCATCGGCATCGCCCTTATCGTCGCTGGTGTGATCTTTGTGTTTACCGTATTTCTCTTTTTCCCTGCTTATGTCGTCGCTGACGTCGTCCTTCATTTTATGGGCCTTGTCTTTGGCCTCACTGAAATCGTCATCCGCGTTTTTCTTCATCTTCCAGGCTTTATCCTTGCCTTTGTTCATGGTGTCGCTGGTGTCCTGCATGGTGTCCGTCATCGATTTACCGTGGTTTTTCCCGTGCGATTCACCGTTGCCTTTGGCCGCCCAGGTAGTGGCCGTCAGGGCGATCGTTGCTGCCAGGGCGACAAAAAGGATGCTGATCGATTTTGCCGTGAGGTGCTTTTTCATGATGGTCATTCCTTTGCTTTAGATGTTTAGGTGGACGGAAATAGTCTCCGGGTCGGCGATGATTGATTTACCTGCTTTCTTTTACCATGTACTCAACCGCTGCCTGAACCTCTTCATCGGTCAGTGTCGAATGCCCACCTCGGGCCGGCATGAATCCTTTTGTACCACGGTATCCATCGATCGCGTGCTCGACCAGGGCGCCTATCCCCCGATTGATCGGTTCACGCCACGCCTCTTTGTCTCCAACGGCCGGTGCTCCGGCGATGCCGATGGCGTGGCAGGCGACGCAGGCCAACTCGTAGATGGCTTTGCCGACAGGCGCTTCGGAGACCGCCGAGCTGGTCGATGAACCGGGGGCGGAGGTTTGCTTTTCCTGTTCGGATGGGCTGCAGGCGATGAGCACCAGTATGGGTATCAGCACAAGTAGTCGGGGCGCTGCCTTCATTAACCCCCCTGAGTGTAGTTGGGGTGCAGATAGTAAATAGCAATATATTCAGTTACATAAGTATATCTCATGGGGCCTGCATTTCAAGAGGTTTATCTCCTTTCCCAGATTCCCAGCCCCAGTAGTATGTTCTTTCTGCTGGTCAAAACGAGCATCTTTTGAGAATATTCACGCCATGAAAACCTTAGAAACTGAAATCCGCAGGCACCTGCCGACAGGCGGCGAGAGTCGGCGCCTTTTTCACGGCCGGGGTAAAACCTTCGAAGGCCTCGAGGGGGTTGTGGTCGATGTCTTTTCGCCGGTTGTTCTGATCACTTTGTACACCCATTATAGCGATGAGTGGCTGCTCGACTTGGCCGCCTTGGTCAGGCGCGAACTGCCGCAGGCAACCGCCGTTCTGGTGCAGGAGCGGTATCTGCGGGGAGCGCCCAGTCGCCTGTTGTTCGGCGATCTTCCCGAGCAGGTCCTGGCGGTTGAAAACGAACTGCGCTTCTCCCTGCGACTCGGCGATGCCCAGAACGTCGGCTTCTTTCCCGATATGGCGATCGGTCGGCAATTGGTTCGTGAGCGTTCAGCCGGCAAGAAGGTCCTCAACCTCTTCTCCTACACCTGCAGTTTTTCCGTAGCGGCGCTGGCCGGCGGGGCGCGGCAGGTCGTCAATCTCGATATGAACCGCGGTGCGCTCGATCTCGGTCGGGAAAATCATCGCCTCAACGGGTTTGATTTGCGCGGCGTCAGCTTTTTGTCCCTCGAACTGTTTCGCAGCATCAGCAAATTGCGCAAGCTCGGGCCGTTCGACCTGGTGGTCTGTGATCCGCCCGCCGCCCAGGGAAAGAGTTTCACTGCCGAGCAGCACTGGCCCAAACTGATCCGTCGCCTTCCCGAACTTCTGGCTCCCCAGGGGGAAATCCTGGCCTGTCTGAATGCTCCGCATCTGGCGCCCGGTTATTGCCAGTCTCTTCAACCTCTGCTAGACTTCCTGCCCATGGATACTACCGAGATCATTAAATGTTGTCCCCTTTTTTCCGGGGTTACCGATGAAGACCTGCAGCACCTGCTGGGCATTTCTCGAACGCGTGAGCCCAAGCGCGGGGAACTCCTCTTTTCCGAAGGGGAGGAGGCCGAAGGCTTTTTCATCGTCGGCTCCGGCAAGGTCAAGGTCTACAAGCTCTCTCCCGAGGGCAAGGAGCGGATTCTGCACATCGTCCACCCCTGCGCCACCTTCGCCGAGGCGGCCATCTTCGGCAACGGCCGCTACCCCGCCTATGCCGAACCTCTGGAGAAATCGAAACTGGTTTTCTTCCCCAAGGACGACTTTCTCGGCCTGCTTCACGAGCATTCCCAGATCGCCATTAACATGATCGGCGGTCTCTCCCGATTTCTGCGCCAGTTCACCACCCAGATCGAAGAGCTGACCTTCAAGGACGTACCGGCCCGCCTGGCAAGATACCTCGTCGAACTCGCCGGCGATTGTGCCGAGCAGGTCGAACTCCCCGTTTCCAAGGCCCAGCTCGCTTCCAACCTGGGGACGGTCAGCGAAACCCTCTCCCGCACCTTTCGCAAGATGGCCGATGAGCAGATCATCGAAGTGCGTGGCAAGGTGATCGAAATTCTCGACCGCGATCGCCTCGAAGACCTTTCGTATTCGTATAAAGAATAGGGAGTATTTGGTCGCCACGCACAAAAGCGCTCTGGAAACAGGGCGCTTTTTTTGTATCTGGTATCAAACCTTAAAAAAGGCAATATTTACCACGGGGAACACGGGGAACTTCTAAATCTCGTAAAACGCAAAGCCGGGAACCTCTCATCTAAATTCATAGCTGAAGGAAGAACCAAGTTCGCTAATGGAATTTCTCCACTTTGGTCTTCCTCCTAATGAAAAGCCAGACCAGAACAGCCAAGAAATACCTAATAAGCACAAGTGTGACGCAAAAAGGAGGAACCTTGACATGGAATTTTTCCTATTG
>CALZIC010000336.1 GCA_945787285.1 uncultured Desulfuromonadales bacterium | reverse complement strand
CCGAAATACCTATTTAAGCCCCCTGAAAGGTCTGTTCCCAGGTTTCCAGGAACAATGCCCTCAGGTTCGAATTCTTTTCAGCCGATTCCAGATCCCGCAAAAAACGCCCCACATCGCCCTGGGCCTTCGGCCTTTGCGCCGATCGGCAGAACCTACTGCCGTCAAGATCGACAATGACCGGATCGAGCCCCTCTTCCCCACGACGAACCAGGATGTTGTACCACTTAAGGTCGCCGTGAATCCCTCCATGGCGGTGCAGTGATCCAAGAACAGTCCCCAGTTTTCTAAGCAACGCGTCCTTCTCCGATTCGGCCAACTGGGGCCAGACCTCCATCAGAGACTGCGAATTCTCATAAAAACCCGACAGCAGGTAGGACCTCTTCAGAAAACGAAACCGTCGTTCTTCAAGACAAAGAAGCGGCTCCTGCACCGGCAGGCCCAAATCCTGGAATTTTAGATTAACCAGCCAGGTTCGCACCGCCCGGGAACAGCGGAAGGCATTACCCAAGCTGTAAAGAAACCCCCGACAGTTGTAGCGCTTTAAAAAGAACGCCTGTCCGCTCAGATCAACCCGAACCGAATGGTTCCGGGATCCCTGCTTGTAGATGGTGCCACCATCAGTAATCGCATCGGGATCGGGCAACAGCGCATCGAGCGCCGCCCTTGCCTTGGCAGATTCGATGCCGAGAATCCGGAAGCCGTCCCGGTGGACCTGAAAGGTCTCTGTCCCTTCCCTTTTCGAGCGGGCGTTATTTTGATTCAATCGCAGTACCTGAAGAACATTATGCAGCCAGACCTTTTCGCCTATCTGAAAAAGCTTCGCAAAAATTTGGTTAAATAAGACCCCTCAAACACCAGTCGGGGGCAGTCTTTTGCAGCCCGATAAAAGTAACAGCGAGCAAGGCGGCTGCGCCCGGCCAGGTACAGAGAACGGAATAACGAAAGCGCATGGCGCGCCTGATACTCCATTTTCAACCCCATGAACGCGGGAGGCAGGATCTCGGGGTCAAAAACCACATCGACCAGGGTGTCTCCCGTATCCATAATTAAATCGATATTGTTGCGCAGGCTGTCCTCATGCTTGAAAACCTCCAGCACCGGGTCGGGGAAGGAGTGACAGTCGAACAACGCCAGGGTTTGGGCGAAAACCGAAACATCTTCGCTGTTGCGAAGATGTTCAGGATAGCAGATCTTATCAAACACCTTGCGGGATACGGCCGTCGCTCCATTGGAAATACCGAATTCCTTGCGCAGATACCCGGTAAAATTGGCAAACCGGTCAGCAGAAAGGGGTCTGGGAGCGTGATCCTTGCATCGTCCATCGGGATGGGTGGCGCGATGCCCACCAAAGACCATTCCGATGGTATCGTCCTCTTTACAGAATTCCCTGAAGCACTGCAAGGCGCCGGGCAACAGGCGATCATCCGCATCGAGAAAGATCAGAAAGCGCCCGGTCGACTCTCGGATGCCACGATTTCGCGCCGTTGCGGGACCGGAATTTTCCTGGCGAACATAGCGAACCCTCCCCGGATGTTCGTGCTTGAAGCGCCCACCGACCTCAGGCGTCTCATCGGTTGAACCGTCGTCGATAATGACGATTTCAAAATCATCCCCCTCCTGCCCCAGAACGGAATCGACCGCGCGCCGAAGGTACTGGGCATAATTGTATGCCGGGATGACAATGGAGAAAAGCATGCGGAAAAGCTCCGGTCAAAACGAAAAGGGAAACTGCGGCTGTTTGCCGAACTCCTTATAATACAGCTTGACCGCCCTTTTGACAACCTTGGACCAGAATGGAGAGGCCATGTCGATTTTCCGCAGGGGCAAACCGGTATAGCGCATCATAAAGCGATACAGGTCGCGTGAGGTCAGACCGATATCCATGCTCGAGAAACAAAGCGCAGCCACGTCCTTGACGACCCAGCGCTCTGGAGTGCGACGCCGCAACTGAACCCGGTGCAGATCGATGACATGCAGCCGTGGCTCATAGTTCCCGCTGACAGATTGTGCGGTGGCCGGATCGAGGAGAAAGTGGCAGATGTAAAAATCGCGATGATTGACGCCGTTCTGGTGCAGCGTTCTGGCGATACCGGCGACCTTGTCGATCAAGGCGCGCTTCAGCTTGGGATCGGGACGATCCACAGCCCAATCGCGGCAGAAATCCTCCAGGCTGACGGTTCCGGCCAGATCTTCGGTGACGATGAATGATTCCAGACGGGCCGGATTCCATCCACGCTGGCCGTACCCGGCAATGGCCATGGTGTCCACGCCGAGTTCTTCGAAACGCCGGATGGCCCGCCACTCGTTTGAAGCACCCAGAACAGGAAGTCTCAAGTGAACCAGGTTTTTGACAATTTCCTTCCACCCGACCCCCAAATGGATTTTGATAAAGTAACTCTTTCCCCCCACTTCAAAACGCAGGGTGCGGCGACCGGCCAGCTGCCGGAAGACCTCTCCCTCCAGACGCAAAATACGGTCGAACGCGTCATCTGCAGGGAAATGGGGGCGAAAATCGGGGCGGAGGAAGATCATGAGTTCCTCCTTGCGGCCTGCTCAATGATCTCGGCGGCCCTGTCGGGAAGGCTGAAAAGGTCGGTATCGGCGGCATAGGCCAGGGCACGGTTTTTCCAGGTCGAGCGCTCAGCGGAGCAAAGCATCTGCTCCAGCTGCTGGTTGAGCGTCTCCTGCTCAAAAGGCGACGGCACCAGCCTACCCGCCCCGCTCTGGCGAACATAATGCGCGTATCCGCAAATATCGGTGGCCAATACGGGCAACCCCGAGGCGATGGCCTCAACCAGGACCGTACCGGTATTTTCGTAATAAGAGGGGTGAAGCAGAAGATCGGCACCCAACATCAACTGGGGCACATCGCTTCGGCCACCGAGCATTTCAAGACGATCCCTAATGCCCAACTGCCCCGCCAGTCGCAAAAAGGGGTTGGCTTTCCCCTGGCCGACAACAAACAGACGGGTCTTGTTTCGAAGCTTTTCGGGAAGCGCAGCCAGGGCTCTCAGCGAGCGATCGAGCCCCTTGGTCTTAAAACCCGAACCGACCATCAGGATAAGATTTTCGTCTTCGCCCAGTCCCAATTGGCGGCGCATAGCGTCACGGATCTTTTCCGAATCTGCCGGCGCGATATGGGTGCGATCAATCCCCGGGGGCAGGAAGTGAAAGCGTTCTTCAGGTGTGCCGTAGTGGCGGATAAAATTCGGCTTTTCGACTTCGGAGATGAGCAGAATGTCGGTGCCAGCCTCGGGAGCGAAGACCCCGCGTTCGAGGGCGGCATAGGTGCGATAGCGCCTGCCAAGACGGTAGAGAAACCCGTGTTTGTCGCGAACCTTGGACTCGAAACAAGGATCGGCGGCAA